>NZ_CAWPDB010000011.1:0-59696 GCF_963886625.1 Vibrio sp. V23_P3S9T160 | reverse complement strand
AGTAAGTCAGACAAAGTCTCAACGTTGCTAGGTTTCCAATCATTAATTATGTTTAGAGCTTGAGAAACATCCATAAAAAAATCCAAGTGCATTAAATACACTTGGATTTTGACAGCTCTGAAGGATCGTTCAACCGATCACTTTGGCCTTAACTGATCGGCATTACGCCACGGCGGGTTTTTTAGTAACTAAGTCTATTCAGTTCGAATCTATTGATTTCTTAAACGCTGCCAGTATTTTTCGTAGATAGCGAGCGCTTCAGGCCCAACATCATTAATGAATTCCCCTTTAGCCATATCTTCATCGGCTGGAAAAATCGTTGGATTGTCGCGAAGTTCTGCTGGAAGCAACGCTCGGCCGCTTTTTGTTGCCGATGCATAACCTAAGCTATTCACAATCTCAGCTTGGTTCTCTGCTTGATACATGAAGTTGATGAATTTATGCGCCAACGCTTTGTTGTTGCTGCCTGATGGAATAGTAAAGTTATCCATCCACAAGACTGCGCCTTCTTCCGGCATTACAAATTTTAGCTCTGGCATCTCAACTTGGCCTTGGTAGGCATTCCCGTTCCATTGCATCCCTAACGCTGCTTCACCTGAGACATAAGGCACATGTGGCGCATCAGAGTTATACAACAGTACATTATCTTTTAATGCGACCAATGATTGGTAGGCTTTTTCAATCTCTTTTTCATTTTTTGTATTAATACTGAAGCCATTTAAGATCAGCGCCATACCAAAGACATCGCGAATATCGTCAATCAGCATCACTTGTTGGCTATATTTCTTATCCCACAAATCAGCCCAGCGAGAGACACCTTCTGGTACTAATGCTTCGTTATAGCTGAGGCCAGTGATCCCCCAAATATAGGGCAGGGAATAACTATTTTTGGGATCGTGTGCTTGGCCGAGTAGTGAAGGCATGGCATCTTTCATGTTCGGGATTTGTGCATGATCCAGCTCGGTTAGTAACCCTTCACGTCCCATTTTTTCAATGAAATACGCTGAGGCAAAAACCACATCATAACCGCCACCTTTGAGCAACTTGAGCTTGGTATACATTGACTCGTTATTTTCAAAGGTCGAATAGTTAATCGTTACCCCTTCCTGCTGCTCAAACTGCTTGAGGGATTTTTCTGGAAGATATCCTCCCCATGCATAAACGTTGAGTGTTTTGTTGTCTGCGCTTACGTGTGAAGAAGTTAGAGCTGCTGCCAAAACCAATCCTTTGATGAAAGTTTTCATTGCATTTGAATTCCTTAAATAGCCCAGAAGTGTACTGGGGTGTAGGTGAATAATTAGTTAAAAATGGTCACGATTAAAGCAAATATAATTTGTCGTAAAGAAAAATATTTTTAACGACGCACAGTGATTATAGCGGCTGTGCTACCATTGCGTTTCAGCGAGGTGGCGTAAATATGAACATGATAGCGGCTTATTTAGATGATTTGATGGTGCAGGCTGAGAATAGCCTATGGCGTATGGGGCTCTTAATCCGTGGTGAGCCTCAATGGCAACAACACGTGCTTATGCATTTTCTCGCAAAAAATGAGGGGCAAGCCATATTTCAGTTAGGTGGAGAACCGTTACCATGCGTTCGTTATGCCCCCTTCAACAAAGGGCAGCAGTTTCTTGGTCAAGAATGCCATTTACTTATGTGTGACAATCACCATGGTTTTGATGCGAACAGTTTCAGTGCTGCGCTGGGTTCACTGGTCGGTGGTGGGTTACTGTTGATCATTGAAGCCCCTCAGCGTAACGACTCTTTTGCTGAGCGCTGGTTAACGCGAGCGTTCGAACAGTTTGTTGTTATAGAACAGAATCAACCTTGCCCTCATTTACCCGTTTATCCACGAGTCAGTTCTCAATCACCGATTTATGAACAGCAAGTTGATGCGGTTTCAGCAATTCTTCGTGTGATGGATGGACATCGCAAGCGACCATTGGTTCTCACTGCCGATCGGGGACGAGGGAAAAGCAGTGCGCTTGGTATTGCTGCGGCTAAATTGATGGCGTCTCGTTCATTAGATATTGTGGTCACGGCACCCTCAATCCATGCCGTAGCGCCGATATTTGAACATGCGGCTAAAGGTTTAGCAGGCGCTCACGTCACCAGACAATCCCTTACTTGGCAAAACTCGTCATTGACATTTGTGGCACCGGACGAGCTGATTTTGCATCGGCCACAGTGTGATCTCCTATTGGTAGATGAAGCGGCCGCGCTGCCTTTATCAATGTTAAAAAACTGGGTTGAACACTATCATCGTGCGGTCTTTTCTACCACCATTCATGGCTACGAAGGGTGTGGGAGAGGGTTCACGCTTAAGTTTCAAACTTGGTTAGCGCACCATCGAGCTGGGACTCGAACTCTCCATTTAGATCAGCCGATCCGTTGGCGTCAGGGTGATCCGTTAGAAGCGTGGCATTACGATACTTTCCTCCTTCGCTATGATTTAGCTACATTGCCGACGATGACATCAGAACAGTTAGCGACACTTAAAATTGAGCATCTGGATAAGGCTCAACTCATTGCCAACCCGACACGCTTAGCCGCTATTTTTTCGTTATTAGTGAATGCTCATTACCAGACATCACCGAACGATCTATTTCATTTTTTAGCGGACGATAAAGTTCAGCTAGTTGCTGCAATGGTAGGCGAGGTTTGTGTCGGTTGTTTGCTGACAGTACGTGAAGGTGGGCTTTGTAACTCTTTAGTGGAAGAGATCCAACAAGGAAAGCGACGTCCTAAAGGTCATCTAGTTCCTGTTTGCTTAGCTAATCAAGTTGGTATTACGCAGGCAGCGCAGAGTGTTTGTCAGCGCATCATGCGTATTGCAGTTCATCCCGAATTACAAAATCAAGGGTTGGGCAGCCGCTTGATTGAAGCGTGCATGCTGGAAAATGATGCCGACTATTTAGCGACGAGTTTTGGCGTAACGAGCGATTTAATGGCTTTTTGGGCTAAGAACCAATTTGTTCCGATAAAACTAGGGAGCCACAGAGACAGTGCGAGTGGCTGTTTTTCCTTAATCATGGTTCAAGCGAAAAAATTGGATTGGTTAACTCGGGCAGAACAGATTTTCGAACAGCATTTCATTTTCTCTCTATCTGATTCTTTACAAAGTTTAGAGCCGGCTTTGGTTCGGACCATCTTGTCATTGGTCCGAGATCGTGTCGCATGCGCGGATTCAAATGAAGTTAATTTCCTACCTTATTCATTGCTGCGTTGTTACGCACAAGGCGGTGCGGATTATGAGAGTGTGAGTGTATGGATTCATCGGCTAATTACTTCATTGGATAAAGCTGCTCTATCACGATTATCTGATGTACTTATTGTCAAAGTATTGCAAAGGAAAAGCTGGCAAGAGTGTGCCAGTCAATTAAACCTCACTGGACGGAAAATGATTGAGGCTACCCTCCGTCATGACCTTAATCGACTATTAGATGATTTACACTGTAAAGTGGATCATTCAACGCAATGAACTGCAGCCAATTTACAGTGTAAAGCGTGAATAATGTAAGAGTAGACACTTTCTCCAGATGTACTGTGCTCGTCATATGACAAAAAAGTCCTACTACTTACGTCTTAAGAGTAGGATTTTTTGTTCTAGTCACAGAATAAAAAAATCCAAAATATATTAATGGGTTAACCATACGGTCACCCTTATTGTGAGGTTTTTATTTTTGTTCCTACCGTGTTCAATCATTTGCTTAATGAGTATTCCCTCCTACACTCAAGGTCAGGTGTTCTCCTAAAAATAGAATATAAATAGTACTTAAGGATGAGATATGAATTTTTTGTTGGCGGAGTCTTTGGAAATTTCAACGGTATTAGATTCCAAAGCAAACTATCTTCACTGGCTAAGCCTAGCTCCTCCTTTAACGATAGATGCATCACGAGTCAATAGCGTGGATGCTGCCGGTCTGCAACTGCTTGCTTCCTTATTTATGACAGCAGAGCGAGCTGGAATTGAGATCACTTTAGTTAATGCAACAAATACGCTCAATGAAGGTATTGCGCTACTGGCTTTAGAAAGCTTGTTCGCAGAGTAATGAGATTTTGTAAGGAAGGGGCTATGACAAAGATCCTCGCGGTTGATGATTCGGTTTCAATTCGTCAAATGCTAAGCCATACATTGAAAGATGCAGGCTATGAAGTTGAAACTGCTATTGATGGAAGTGATGCATTACGCAAGACACAACAAACCAAATTTGATGTTGTTATTTCGGACGTCAACATGCCAGTGATGGGTGGTTTTGAGTTAGTTAAAGCGATACGTGGTAATGCTCAATATAAGTTTATTCCTATTTTGATGCTAACCACCGAAACGAGTATGGAAAAGAAACAAGAAGGAAAACTCGCTGGAGCTACAGGATGGTTGGTTAAACCGTTCAACCCTGAGACGCTATTGAAAACACTAAAACGGGTCATATAGAACACCGTATTTTATTAAAAGCTTCATTCGTTAAACGACGTTAACTGGCAGGAAGAGCTATGGCTTTAGACATGGAACTGTTGCGCAAGATGTTTTACGAAGAGTGTCGTGAAAATCTTGAAGTACTTGAAAATGTACTGCTTAATCTTGACCCTAATCAGGTTGAGAAAGAGACTATTAATACCATTTTTCGGGCTGCCCATTCTATTAAAGGTGGCGCTGCGACCTTTAGTTTACTGGATATCAGTGAATTTACCCACTCTGTCGAAGCGTATCTTGACCTCGTCCGTAACGAAAAATCAACTCTCACCGCTCAAAGTGTGGACATTTTACTGAAAAGCGGCGATTGCATTCGCAATATGCTCGCGGGGTATGAGAGCCATGATGAGGTTGATAGTGAGCTTCAGCAGAGAGTTAGCCAGTCACTGCATGCTTTACTTACCGACAATTCAACGATTGATCATGAACTAGCAGACCATCACTCGCTTGACGCCGAAGATGAACAGACGTTATCGCTCTTAAAGGCTTCTGACAACGAGAACCACTTAGGCTGGAAAGTCGTTTTTATTCCGCATAGAGAACTTTATTTCAGTGGTAATGATCCACTTCGGTTGCTGCGAGAGCTTTATGAACTGGACGATCAGTGCAGGGCGGAAGCTCAGCTTGAGCACCTTCCCGAATTGGCGGAAATAGAGGCTGAGCTTTGTTATTTAAGCTGGACTATTTTCCTCAGTAGCCAAGTGCAAGAGAGTGATATTCGCGAAATTTTTGAATGGGTTGAAGATGAATGTGACTTAATTGTTGAACCTTTAGTACAAGAATCGACGACCCAAGGTATGATCAGCGAGAGTGAGGAATCTTCGACCGAGGTGCCACCTACGTTTCATGCGAACGCTGTTCCGCCTACCGCATCAGCAGAGCAAGTAGATCTCATAAAACCCATCGATCTCATAAAATCAATAGAGTCTACGCCCGCTGCTGCGTCTAAAGTGGCGAAAGCAGAATCCAGCGTAAGCTCTATTCGCGTCGATATTGAGAAAGTCGACAGCCTGATTAATTTGGTTGGGGAACTTGTTATCACCCAATCAATGCTGACCGAAATCGGCAACGATTTCACCATGGATAAATTAGAAAAGTTGCAAGCAGGCCTAGTTCAGCTTTTGCAAAACAGTAAAGATTTACAAGAAAATGTGCTCAATATTCGCATGCTGCCGATGAGCTTTGCTTTTAGCCGCTTTCCTCGCCTTGTGCGAGACTTGTGCGGCCGACTTGAAAAAAAAGTAGAACTGAACATCATTGGCGAGCATACCGAGCTCGATAAAACCGTCCTTGAACGTATTGTTGATCCATTGGTCCATTTAGTCAGAAATGGTATTGACCACGGAATTGAGCAGCCACACATTCGCCTTGAACAAGGCAAACCAGAAATCGGCACCATTGAACTACATGCTTATCATCAAGGTGGCTCGATAGTGATCGAAGTGAAAGATGATGGAGCGGGGATAAACTGTGAAAGAATATTTCAAAAGGCGCTAGAAAAAGGTGTATTACCTAAAGATACACGGCGTGAAGATATCACCGACAAACAGATCCTTAACCTTATTTTTGCTGCAGGGTTTTCAACAGCAGAACAAGTGTCTGATATTTCAGGTCGTGGCGTCGGTATGGATGTTGTAAAACGTAATATTGAAGAGTTGGGTGGGCATATTGATGTCGAATCCACGTTAGGTCAAGGCAGCCATTTCACTATCTGTTTACCACTCACTTTAGCCATCCTCGATGGGCAATTGATCAAAGTAGGCGGGGAAGTTTACATCATCCCACTGCTCACCATTATCGAATCTATCCAAATCAACCTAGCTAATGTGAAGTATGCCGCCGGTGGGGTTGAGCTGTACCGGCTTCGTGACGAAAACATTCCTATCTTACGTCTGCAAGATGAACTGGAAATGGGATCAAGTGGTGCTTTGCCCGATAGAATACTCTGTTTTGTTGAAGCCGCTGGGTGCCGCGTTGGTTTATTGATTGATGAGCTGCTAGACCAGCAGCAAGTGGTTATAAAGAGCTTAGAGTCAAATTACTGCAAAGTGGCAGGCATATCAGGAGCTACGATTTTGGGAGATGGTTCCGTTTCGCTCATTTTAGATATTCAAGGGTTAATCGCCACGTACTCGAATCGACGTTCAAGTTTATCTCCCAAGATTATTGCCGCTTAGTGAAGGTGACAGGGAAGAGCCATGGAATATGATTATTCACCAAATCATCAACAAGAGAATCAAACACAGAGTGTTTTGAATGCTGTTTATGAAGAAAGAAGCTGTGAGGCCGATTTTCTGAGTTTCCGGTTAGCGAATGAGTTATACGGTGTAGCAATTCAAGATGTTGAAGAGATTCGAGTATGGGAGCCACCTACGCCTATTCCTCGCGCGCCTAGCTTTGTGAAAGGTGTGATTAATTTACGCGGCATGATTGTGCCTATTATCGATCTGCGCCTTCGATTTGGTATGGAGGCTTGTGGCTACTTTCCCACGACTGTGGTGTTGGTACTTCGTAGCCTGCAACAAGAGCGGCCTCGTATTATGGGCTTAGTCGTTGATGCAGTGAGTGATGTGATTGGCCAGGGAGATAATGTGCTGTTTCCTGCCGTGGGGGAAACACCTGCCGCTGCGTATTCGCTCGGTTTGCTCAATGTTGGCGAAGAGGTCATGTCACTGCTCGATACCCAAGGGCTCCTTGATATGCACCGAATACTGAGTGAGGAACCCTGATGTCTAAACAAGAGTTTCTTAGTTTCGTGCTGGATAACGATGAGTACGCTGTGCCAATTCTTGAGGTCCGAGAAGTTCGCGGCTGGAGTGATGTGCGCTCTGTACCCAATGCACCGGATTACTTAGTTGGCTTACTCAATATTCGTGGTGAGTACGTACCGATTGTTGATCTTCGAATTCGTTTTCATCTGCCACCTGCACAGATTGGGGCCACGACAGTTGTTATCGTTTTGAATGACGCGCAACGCAATCCGCTCGGCATTATTGTCGATGGTGTTTCAGAAGTGTATGACTTAGCCGCTGAAGAGATAAAACCTGTACCAGCCTTATCCACCACGGTTGAACCACAATTTATGAAGGGAATTGCTAGTGTGGCTAACGGTCATTTGATCCTAATTAATATCGAGACCCTTTTTTATGTACCTGGGTTAAATCAGACATTCGTAGAAGACGCTATTTTGTGAGGGAATACTCATGGCATTTTGGAACCGCAAACCAGAACCAAAAAAATTTGTTGAGCAGATAGAAGATCCATTGGTCGATGAGAATGAAGGGCTCTCCAATCAGCAGCTTCTTTCTGCTCTTAATGCAGCAAAAACCGCATTGATGATGATTAACCGAGATTTTCAAATCACCTATCTCAATAAGCAGTCATTGATTCTACTCAAGCAGCATGAAGTGCTTTTTCAAAGTGTCTGGCCTGATTTTAAAGCTGAAGAGTCGTCATTGATTGGCTACTGCATCGATGGTTTTCACGTCAATCCACAGCATCAACGCCAAATGTTGTCGAATCCAGCCAACTTGCCTTTCACTACCATGATTACTATTAAAGGAGTGAAGATCGAGCTTAATGTTGGCGCCATTATTGATGAAGACGGTATTTATATCGGGAACACATTAGAGTGGCGTGATGTCACTCAAGAGATTGCAAAAGAGCAAGAAATAGGCCGCTTAGCTTCGGCAGTCGAGGGGATGACAACCAACCTAATGATGGCCGATAAAGAGGGTATTATTCAATACTTAAACCCTTCATTGACCAAGTTGATGCGTACAAGAGAAAGTGAGTTGAGGACAGTATTAACAAGCTTTGACGTCAATAATCTGGTCGGACAAAATATCGATATCTTTCATAAAAACCCGGGCCATCAACGTAGCATTATTGCTAACCCTGATCGTTTACCATTTTCATCCAACATCAAAGTGGGGGCGCTGCAATTTAATTTAACTTGTATTGCGATGCACAATCACAAAGGGGAATACATTGGCCCTGCATTGCAATGGATTGATATTACCGAACAACAAGATGGTCAATACCAAGTAGAGAGCCTCATTCAAAAAGCTATCGCAGGGCAGTTGAATGAACGAATTGATACCACCGTGTACAGCGGATTTATGCGGGAGTTGGGCGAGGGGATTAATAACTTGCTTGATACTTTAGTTTCACCGCTGGCCCAGTGTATTGACGTCATGAGCAAAGTGGCAGATGGCGATTTGAATACCAAGATGGAAGAGGGCAGCCAAGGTGAGTTTGGTCAACTGCAAAATGCGGTCAATACCTCGATTGCTAACCTGCGCGATATGGTTGAAAAAATCACCATTTCTTCTGCCAGAGTGGCTACGGCGTCAACGGAAATCGCGCAAGGCAATAATGATTTGAGCCAACGGGTGGAAGCTCAAGCATCCAATTTAGAAGAAACGGCCGCCAGTATGGAAGAGATGACAGCGACCGTGCGCCAAAATGCAGATAACGCCAAAGGTGCGAACGATCTAGCGAGTGATGCTGCCAAAAAAGCCAGTAAAGGTGGTGAAGTGGTGGGGCAAGCGATCTCGGCCATGTCGGAAATTAATCGTTCGAGTAAGAAGATTGCCGATATTATTGGAGTGATAGACGAGATAGCCTTTCAAACCAATTTGTTGGCTTTGAACGCAGCGGTAGAAGCGGCAAGAGCCGGAGAACAAGGGCGTGGATTTGCTGTTGTTGCTGGAGAGGTTCGAAACCTTGCGCAGCGCAGCGCAGCAGCGGCGAAAGAGATTAAAGGACTGATTAAAGATAGTGTTGAGAAAGTCGAAGAGGGATCGCGTTTAGTCGATGAGTCAGGAGCAACATTGAATGAGATTGTTGACGCTGTAGCAAAAGTATCTGATCTCATCGCCCAAATTGCATCATCAAGTATTGAACAATCGACGGGCATTGACGAAATCAATCGTGCAATTACAGCCATGGATGAGATGACGCAGCAAAATGCCTCTCTTGTTGAACAAACCTCTGCGGCCAGCCAATCGTTGAAAGATGAAGGGAAAGAGCTGATTAGCTTGATGAGCTATTTCACCACCGATGACAACATCAAAACGTTCGAGCCCAAAAGAACAGCCATCTCCGCCCATCAACCCAAACCCAAGGTCAAGAAAGTGGCAGGCATTAAAGCCACCAATAACGTTGCCAATTCTCGGATCAACCTCAATGAGGATGGAGATGAATGGGAAGAGTTCTAACAGATAGCCATCCAATCATGATGAACAATGACCAAGAATTTGAACTCACCGCAAAGGATTTCAAATTCATCCAGTGGTTTATGCACAAAACGGCTGGTATTTACTTGTCGGATGCGAAGCGAGCGATGGTTTACGGCCGTTTGAGCCGTCAGATGCGTCGACGGGGGATTCAGCGTTTCTGTGATTACAAGGAGCTTATTGAGCATAATGAGCAAGAGCGGATCCACTTCATCAATGCGTTAACGACTAACAAAACCCAGTTTTTTCGCGAGTATCACCACTTTGAGTTTTTAGAAAAAGTACTGCTCGATGAGTGGCGATCACAGGGCGTGCGTCATCCTAAAATTTGGTCTGCTGGCTGCTCTAGCGGTGAAGAGCCATACAGCTTTATTGCGTCGCTATACAGCAGCGGTTTATTTGATTTCGCGGACAATGTTGATATCTACGCAACAGATTTAGACACACAGGTTTTGGCACATGCGCAAGCGGGCATTTATACCGATGAGGCTGTGGTTACTATTCCACAGCACTATCTTAAAAAGTGCTTTGTAAAAGGGCGCGGTATCAAACAGGGAAAAATAAAAATCGCCAGTCAATTACAACGTTTTGTCCATTTTCAGCAACTGAATTTATTATCTCCTTGGACGCTACCTAAGAATTTAGACCTCATTTCGTGCCGAAACGTGATGATCTACTTTGATAAACCCACGCAGGAGGCTTTGATCGAAAGGTTCTATGAATGGTTGAAACCGAATGGGATTTTATTTTTGGGTCATTCAGAAAGTGTGGGGCGCTGTGCTGATGTTTTTCATCATCTCGGCCACACCATTTACGTGAAAAAATGAGGAACAATTAATGACCTCGTTGGCGATGCATTTGGCA
Source organism: Vibrio sp. V23_P3S9T160 (assembly GCF_963886625.1). Lineage (NCBI taxonomy): Bacteria > Pseudomonadati > Pseudomonadota > Gammaproteobacteria > Vibrionales > Vibrionaceae > Vibrio > Vibrio sp. V23_P3S9T160. Next base: position 49,118 of record NZ_CAWPDB010000011.1, on the reverse strand, counting down.
ACCGACAATCGGAATTTCAGCCGATTTTATCATCCCCAACAAAAAGTGGATTGGGTAAAGGTTTTGCCCGGTGGGTTGTACTGTACGATGCGACAAGAGGTCATTTGTACCGGTTTAGGTTCTTGCGTTACCGCCTGTATGTGGGACCAAGCGGCCAAAGTTGGGGGGATGAACCATTTTTTATTGCCTTTTGATAATTATTCACAAATTGCTCACTGGCATCCTGATGATATTGCTTCAACCGCCTCTCGTTATGGTTGCTATGCGATGGAGCTACTGATTAATCAGTTGATCAAAATGGGGGCTGAGCGTCAGCGCTTACGAGTAAAACTCTTTGGTGGAGCACAAATGCTGGGTTTTAAAGCCATGATTGGCCAGAAAAACATAGATTTCATCAAAAACTATGTTGAGCAAGAAAGGCTTATTGTCGAAGCCAGTGACTTGGGGGGTGACGAACCGAGAAAAGTCATTTTCGAACCCATGACAGGTAAAGTGTGGCTAAAAAGAATTCCATTGACCGAAGTGAGCCGGTTAAGTTTTCAAGAAAAGGTTTATGCCACACAGTTGGATCGTAAAGCGCATAAAGAGAGTGATGATGTGGAGCTATTTAAATGAAAAAAATCAAAGTGCTGATTGTCGATGATTCTCCCGTTTTTAGAGCACTGCTCTGCGAGCTGATTAATGCTGACCCTATGTTAGATGTCGTCGCAATGGCACAAGATCCTTACCAAGCCCGAGAGCTTATCAAGCAGCACAACCCTGATGTGCTAACGCTAGATATTGAAATGCCAAAAATGAATGGCGTGCAATTTTTAAAAAATATTATGCGGTTACGCCCTATGCCGGTAGTGATGATTTCAACCTTGACCCAGCATGGCGCTCAAGCCACGTTAGAAGCATTAGAGCTTGGTGCAGTGGATTACTTCCCTAAACCGTCAGTCGAAAACACGGCTGAAATGGCAAGTTATAGGGAGCTGGTGAACGACAAAATAAAAATGGCGGCAGGGGCAAATGTCGTTCAATCGCATCATTCTGCGGCGGTTAATCAGGTCGAACTGATAGCGGCTAGCCACCAAGAGGCGCGTTATCAGTTGATCGCTATTGGAGCCTCAACGGGCGGAACAGAAGCATTAAAAAGCATATTCTCTGTTTTACCAGCAGGGTTGCCACCGATCGTGATCACTCAACATATCAGTGCGATGTTTACTCGCCCCTTTGCAGAGCGTTTGAATCTTTGTAGCGCTGTAGAGGTAAGAGAGTTGTCCGCTAATCAAGCGCCTTTAGTGAATGGATGCGCTTATGTTGCTCCCGGAGATAAGCATCTGATGGTGATAAAAAAAGGCACTCACCTTTACTGTCAAGTTGACGATAGACCTGCGGTCAATCGTCATAAACCCTCAGTAGATGTGATGTTTGATACGGTTGCTGAAAATGTGGGAGACAAAGCCATCGGTATCCTCTTAACCGGGATGGGTAAAGATGGAGCGCAAGGCATGCTCAAAATGAAGTTGTGTGGTGCATTGACTTTAGCTCAAGACGAAAAAACATCAGTGGTGTGGGGAATGCCCAAAGCGGCAGTAGAGATTGGCGCAACACAGAATATCAAAGCGTTAAATGCCATACCACAATGGATTTGTGATGAGCTCTATCGCTAGTGTTGTCTCATTAAATAAGCTCAACATAGAGAATCAAGGAATGGGTGATGATAAATAAAACAGTGACACCAAAAGCAAAATATATTTTAGCTTTAGTTTTGCAGCTAATGGCCCTTTTTGCCGTCATGCTTCACTCCCCTAATTTATGGAGCATGGGGCTAATGATTTTTGCGGCAGCAATACCTTGGCTAGTATTGTCTATGAATTTTAGTGAACAAAACAAAGCTAAAGCTAACCAAAATAAGATTGAAGAAGAGTCCACTCTTGAAACGCAGCAACATCTACAGAGTATTGAAAAACTGTTCAAAGAGACGCTACCTAAAGTGAGTAGCCCTTTAACAATGCAGCACACCGTGATTGAAGGTTCAGTAGAGACATTAAATAACGCATTTTTTGGCTTGCAAGATATCAGCCAAAAACAGAGTCACGTCTCAAGTACCTTGGTCAATAACTTATTGGCAAACCAAGGCAGCGAATATGATCTCACCACCGTACTACCAAAGACTGAGGCGATTATTGATGGTTTTGTACAAATTCTGATTGATATTTCGGAGAAAAGTATTTCAGCGGTACACAGCATTCACGACATGTCAGAAAAATTGGATATGGTCTTTAAACTGTTAAATCAAGTGAGAAGCCTATCGGAACAGACCAACTTATTGGCGCTGAATGCGGCGATTGAAGCAGCGCGAGCGGGCGAGGCCGGGCGAGGCTTCGCGGTCGTGGCTCAAGAGGTGCGCGACTTGTCGGTTAAAGCAAGAACGCTGAATACTCAAATTGAATCAGAAATTAATGTTGCTCAACAAACAGTACAAAGAGCAAACAAAACCGTTGGCGAAATGGCATCGATAGATATGACTCACGTCATTGAATCGAAAGAGAAAGTGGACCACATGCTGCGTGGTGTCCAACAAGTGAATATAGAAATAGAGCAAGAAGTGCAAAAAATTCAAGAATTAGGACAAGAATTAACCCAGCAAGTGAGTAATGGCGTCCGTGCCCTTCAATTTGCTGACATTGTGGTTCAACAAAGTGATTATGCGCATGCGTCTATTGATTATTTGCAAGAAGCAAATGAGTTATTGAACGCTTTACTAACACAAAGCATGACTAAAGCAGCATGGGCAGAACAACTTCACCAATTGACAGAGCGCCTGCACAATCGAAGTGGTCCCGCCGCAATCCAAACTAATATGGACGAAGGCGAAGTCGAGCTTTTCTAGGAGGGAGTACGATGAGTATAGAAACTGAAATAGATAGCAATGCGAAACACATTACTATCGCGATTGATGGTGCTTTTGGCTTTAACCTAGTTAAAGAATTTCGTAATAGTTATTCACCCTATCGAGGTTTTAGATTCACCATTGATTTACGCAAGGTGGATTATATTGACAGTGCTGGTCTTGGCATGCTGCTCAATATGCAGAAATATCTTGAGCAAAGTGATGGCATGATCCGAATTACCAATACCTTACCCCAAATAAGGAAAATCTTACTGATTTCTCGGTTTGATAAAAAATTTAGTATCGAATAATGCTTAAGGAGTGAGCCGATGCGCGTAACGATTGTTGATGACCATAAATCGAATAGGGAGCTGTGTCGGTTTATCTTATTGCCTATTGCCGAGCATATCGATACCTTCGAAAATGGCGCTGATGCTGTTGAGGCGATGCTCGTCATGGACGTCTTACCCGACGTTATTTTGTTGGATGTGATGATGCCAGTTAAAGATGGCTTCACCACCGCAAAAGAGATCCGCGACTCTTTTCCAAATCACCATATCCCCATTATATTTTTGACCGTGCTTGATGATCATGATTCGTTTGAACGTTGCTTATCGCTGGGCGATGATTTTATTCTTAAACCAGTAGAGCGAAGCGTACTGCTCGCTAAAGTGCAGGCTCATTACCGTATTGTGAAAATGCATAATGAAGTCACTCAACAGCGAGATAAACTCAATTATTTCAACGAACAAGTACAATATGACTATGCCATCGCCGAATCCATTTTCACCAACTTAATGGAGGAGATGAGTGCAAAAGTCAGCAATATCTATGGCATCAGTTATATCTCCACACCTTCGACCATTTTTAATGGTGATCTCATCATTGTGGCGAACCGGCCCTATGGTGGCGTCTACATCATGATCGCCGATGCCACTGGGCATGGATTACCTGCCGCGATTTCAACGATCCCTGCTACGCGTACTTTTTTTTCAATGGCTGAAAAAGGGATGTCGCTTGGCGAAATGGTCGCAGAACTTAATAGTGCGCTAGTAAAGTTTTTGCCTGTTGGCATGATGCTTGCCGCCAGTGTATTTGAGATACGAGCCAACGGCTTCGAGGTTTCGTGGTGGGGAGGTGGTTTGCCTGATGGTTATTTACTGGATGAAGAGAGCAACATCGTTCGTCGTCTCGTTTCCACACATATGCCGTTGGGAGTTCTGGATGCTGATGAATTTGAAGTAAATTTAGTTCATCTCAAATTAAAACCTAACCAAACTATCCTCTGTTATACCGACGGTATTACCGAAGCGATGAATGAAAACGGGGAACAATTTGGCCAGTTGCGACTCGAACAAGTTTTGCAACGGAACGGTAAGACTCAGATTTCAGATTTGTACGATGAAGTATGCCAGTTTTCCAATCGTGGCCATGGTGATGATCTCTCAATTCTTTCAATGACATTTCCAATTACCAATAATAATGAAGTATTAGCGTCGCAAAAAAAACAGTTTCTTAGCCATATACCAATGCAAAGTCATCTCTTTTTTCCTGCTTCAATTCTTAAAAAGATTTCAATTATGGTCGAGATGCGTAACATTGTTCGCGGTTTTATCAGTGGTGGCGAGCATCTTGACCTCGTTTGCTCTGTATTGTCAGAACTGTTTGCCAATGCCATTGAGCATGGGTTATTAAAACTTAATTCTTCACTAAAAGATGACCCAGATGGATTTCTCACTTTTTACCAACGACGTGAAGAGTGTATGGATGAGTTAGATGAATCGTTATGGATTAAACTAGACATTGATTATGACCCAACGGTGGGACAATTGAGCTTTTCACTTGAGCATAATGGCGAAGGCTTTGATTACCAACATACGGTTGCAGACGGCAACTGTACACACGGTCGAGGGATTATTTTGGTCTCTAAATTGTGTGAGTCATTGGAATATTCAAAAGATGGTTGCACTGTTAAGGTGACTTACGCCTTTAACAGTAAACATGATTTTCCGATATTGTCTTAATACTGAACAGATTATTTACACTGTAAAATTCTGCGTAACTCATTCTTTCGTTTATTTTTAGGTTATGTGGTTCGTTTCATCGTGACTAAGTGATGTAGCCCTTAATTTGGTTGCCTAAAGATTTAGTCCATACTGTAAATTGTATACACTGCCATACGAACGGAATCTAACCATATGGGTTAAGTAGTATGTGGAAACGCTTAATTTCGCTTTCAGAGGACAAAAAACAAGTCATTGCCCAGTTGCCTGGGACGGAGTCCATCGACAAAAATTTTGACCAAGCAGGCTTGAAAGAAGCATTGTTTGAGTTATCTGCATCGACATTTTTCTTAAATGAAACTGAAGTTACCCGCTTTATCAACTGTGCAAAAGAGGGTAAGGGTGAAGCATTCTCTGGAATCACCATTGCAGAGAAAAAGAACGCTTCGGTTGAGATTGAATTTAGTGATCGAGATATGTTAGCCAGCATGGTCGTGACGGGTGCATATGGTGGCAGAGCATTGCGCGGTAGTGAGTTGGTGTATGCATTGGCTCATTCCCACGTGACAAAAGGCATCAACAAACTGGCTTTAAAGAAAGTGTTAATGGTAAGTAATACCTTGAAGCCAGGGGAAGTATACACTCAACCTGTTGCGCAGGGGCGCGAACCCATTCAAGGTAAAGACGCACAATTTGTTCCTTTGGTTGAGGATGTCAGTAAGCGCGTGTTAGCTCCGACCAAAAAGCAAGGACAGAACAAAATTGATATGCGCAACTTAGGTGAAACCATCACTGTTGGTCAAGATGATGAAGTGATGCGTCGAATTCCTGCAACCAAAGGAACGCCAGGCTATACCGTGCAGGGAAAAGTGCTGGATCCTAAACCAGGTAAAGACTCGGCCTTAGTTGCAGGAAAGGGGTCTTACATCTCACCCAATGATCCGAATGTGCTACTGGCCAGTCAAGCGGGCCTGCCTATCCTGAAAAGTAAAACGGTTGATGTCGATAACGCTTTATGTTTAAACAACGTCAGTGTAGCAACTGGCCACGTGAAATTTAAAGGATGTGTTGTCATCACGGGCGATGTCGAGCCTGGGATGATCGTGAGAGCGACGGGCTCAATCACCATCGGTGGGTTTGTTGAGTCTGCTGATGTTCAAGCCCAAGGTAATATTGATGTTGGTAAAGGCATTATTGGCCATACGGTGTTTGATGATGAAGCAAGAACATGCATTATCAAATCAGGAGGCTCTATCACGGCTAACTATGCTCAATTTAGCGAACTGCAAGCGGCAGATGACATCAATTTAGCGGTTCACAGCATGAGCAATGAATTACGCTGTGGCAATGATCTAAAAGTATTAGATAGTAAAGAGAAGCAAGGCACACTCAGCGGTGGTCACGCGAAAGTTGGTGGTAAGATCGTTTGCTTCAATCTAGGCGTTGAAGGCGATACCGCCACGGCTGTGCAGGCTTTTGCTCGTTATGCTGTGTATAAAGAACGGGTCGCGAAACACAAAGAGCATTATAAACAAGCGCAAGAAGCGACGATGGAAGTGATTCGCCGTGAGATTGAATTTAAGAAAAAGCCTAAAGCGGAACGCTCGGAAGAGGAACTGCTAAAAATTGATGAATTTAAGAAACAGACTAATGATCGTTTAGAAAAAGCAAAATTGGCGTTGGATATGCTGGGAGAGGAGTTTGAGCAATTGCTCGAAATGAATACGATCGAAGTCAAAAATAAAGTTTATACCCATGTTTCGGTGCAATTTGATGATGAGCGGATCATCACCAAGCGGGCTCATGGCGCTAGTATCTTCTCATTTAACCAGTATGAGATTAAATGTGCTTCGATGCTTGAAGATGAAGATGTCGGAGGGATCTAACATTCTTATCTCAGAGTGCTAAGCAAAAAACGAGGTATTTTGCCTCGTTTTTTGCTGATTATGCTATTTCTAGTAAGGTAGCTATTGCACTGATCTCACTTTGCCCTGTTTGAGATCGTTTAACACCATCGATTTAGGACCATCGGCAATGACACAGCCTTTCTCCATCACAATGACGCGATCAACCACATCGAGCATTGACGTTTTATGAGTAATTAATATTAACGTCTCACTTGGTGTCAATTGAGACAGTTGATGTTTGATGTGCATTTCAGAGCGATTGTCCATGGCGCTGGTGGGCTCATCAAGTAGCAAAACGGGTGGGCGTCCGAGCAGTGCACGAGCAATGGCTACCGCTTGCCTCTGACCACCAGACAACAACAAGCCGCCTTCACCCACTTGTCGTTCTAACCCAGCAGGGTCTTGCTGTGTGAACGCGGTAACTCCCGCTCGGTTGGCGGCATCCATCACATCTCTATCATCAACTAATGGACGCCCGAGCGTAATGTTATCGCGAATTGAACCGTAAAATAGGTTGCTGTCTTGAGGTACACAACCAATATTACGTCTCACATCAATGTGATGCAGTTGCGCGATATCGGTGTCATCAATACGAACATTCCCCTCGGTCGGTTGATATAACCCCATAATAAGGCGCTCTAAGGTGGTCTTCCCTGAGCCGATGCGGCCTATGATCGCTACTTTTTCACCCGGATGAATCGTTATACTTAAGTCACGTATTGATGCAACAGGCGCATTAGGGTAGTGAAAAGTGATTTTGTCTAGCTCAATTTTACCTTGCACAATCGGACGATGAATATAGCGTTTACCTTCTTCTTGCTCATCGGGCATTTGCATCACTTGCTCAATGATTTTTAAGGACGATTTGGCTTGGTTGTAGCGTGTTGAAAGTAATGATAGTTGCACCATTGGGCCAATCGCACGGCCGCTGAGCATGGTTGCGGCGATGAGCCCACCCATGGTTAAATCGCCGTTGGATATCAGATAGACGCCTAAGATGATCATACCAACATTCGCGGCTTGCTGAACAAACCCGGCAGTATTTTGAATACCATCAGTAATTCGACGGCTTTTAATGTTCCAGTTCGCCATGTGCGCGACCGCTTCTTCCCAGCGATATTGAAACTGACTTTGAGCGCCAAAGAGTTTCACCGTTTCAAGTCCAGCTAAACTTTCAATCAGGTTGGCGTATTTTTGTGATGCCAGTCGAGAGCCCTCTTCAATCGCCCGTCGTAGAGGTGCTTGGATGAGCAGAGAATAGATAGCAATGATCAGTACACCAGCGATAGGTACCAGCACTAAGCTGCCCGCCATTAGCCAGATCAGCACTAAAAAGAGCAGTGCAAATGGCAGGTCAATCAATGATGAGATGGTTGCTGAGGTAAAGAATTCGCGTATGGATTCGAACTCTTGTAAATGTCGCGCAAACGCACCGACAGAGGGAGGACGAGACTCCATTCTGATCCCCATCACTTTACTAAAGAGCTTGGAAGAGATCAGAATGTCAGATTTTTTGCCCGCCACATCAATAAAATAACTGCGAAGTAGTTTGAGGAGCAGATCGAATAAGAAGATCACAAAAATCCCGCTCGCTAATACCCACAAGGTTTCAAACGCAAGGTTAGGCACGACTTTGTCATACACTAAACGGCTGAACATTGGTGCCGCAATGGCAAACAAATTGATTAAAATGGAAGCGATCAACACATCACGATAAATGTGCTTTGACTGCCATAACGTACCCCAAAACCAGTGGCCATCACGGGTCTTTAATATTTCTGGTGAGCGCTCGTCATAGCGAAACTGTTTTTTCACCATGAAGTAGCGGCCAATATAGCGTTCAGTCAGTTCCTCTAAGGGAATAGCTACGGGGATTAGACCAGACTCCGCAGTGACGACCTCAGCTTCTTGATTCGCTTCGTTGATGCTGCTGAGCACACAGGCTTCACCGCCTTTTAAAATTAAGATAACGGGGAAAACCAATTTTGGGATTTGATCCAATGCTGAGCGATTTTCCTTGGCGATTAACCCCGCTCTTTCGGCTGCTCGAGGAAAGAGAAAAGGCGTCAGTTTCCCATCTGATAAAGGTAGGCCGTTGATCAGTGCTTCTGGGGAATTCGCCAATCCATAATAACGACTCACATAGATAAGCGAATTGAGTAGCGTGTCTTGCATTACATCTGACCTTTTTTATTTATCCACAATAAAGCCTTGGAAGACTTCTATAAAATGCTCGGAAAGGAAATCAAGTTGAGTTTGCGTTTCTACCCTTGACGCAATTGTGGTGATTCCTAAATTGTGTGCTGTGCGAGAAATCGACGTTAAGGTGAATTTTTGCTTTTCATCGTCGAGATGGTGAGTAAATAGATAATCGAGTTTCACGTATTTTGGACGGTACTCGTTGATGTAGTCTAATGATTGGAAATTCCGGCCATAGTTATCGACACCAAAGTCTGCGCCGGCTGCTCTTATGGCATTACAAAATAGCGCCGTATGGTGAGGGGCGTTGAGGAATGCGTTTTCCGGTATTTCAAAGTGTAGGTTCTCACAGATAGAGCGATGCTTCGCCAGAGTCTGAGTGACCCAACGAATAAAACTGGGTTGAGAAAGACTGCTTTGAGCGATATTAATGGCTAATGGTTCGGCTATCTCTCCCGTTTCGAGCTTGCGAATCATCGTTTCAATAACATATTCATCAAAAATATGGCTGGCATTGAGTTGGTCGAGTGCAAATAAGTATTGGTTAGCGCTGTAGCGTTTGCCATCGTGCTCAATCGCTGAAAAAACTTCGCGGTGGAAAGTTTGTCCCCAGCTATTATTGGCTGACTGCAAACGGAAACTGAACCAATCGTTATGGATAGCTTCTTCAACCAATGCTTTCCATTGCTGTTTACCCATCACAGTTTGTTTGGTTTCACTGCTGACAAAGCCGTAAATCAGCTCTGGATTTGCAGTTGCAATGGCTAGCGCGTTGTCGAGCAAGGAAAGTAACTGCGTTGAAGATTTTGGTTCTTTATTATGAACAACGCCTAAAGAGACTTTGGCTGATGCCATACCAGTCGGGTCGGCTAGAGTGTCTTGCACAAAATTCATAATACTATCGGCGATGATTTTGAGTTCACTCTCTTCCATGTTGGGTAAAATAAAGCCAAACTCTTCGGTAGAAATACGTGCCAGAGTCACATCAGGTGAAGTAATCGACACTTTTAGATGCTCAGCCAAATGGCGCACCATACCATCGCCTGCTTCATAACCCTTTTCTTCGTAAAGCTCTTTGATAAACTCTGCTTGCAAAATAGCAGCGCCACCTATGGCACTTTCTGATAGCCAACTACTGAGTTGACTCATGTAATAGGCGCGGTTGCCAAGTTGAGAAACTGGGTCAATATAAGCACGCTCACGCAGTTGCTGCGCTTCTTGCGCCTGAGCTTTGAACGCTTTTTCAACCTGCGCTGACATGCTATTGATACCATCAACTACATAAATCAGATCTTTGGTCGCTGGCCGCGGTAGCGGTTCACCAAAATGGTTGCGTGCGACTTGCTCCATTTTTTCGACAATCATCTGCAGCGGGCGTAAAGCGCGCTTCAGAATGAAAGCGATGGCGGCAAGGCCAATCACAAAAATAGCGCTAAACGCGATAAGTAGCCGAATCAGCGCCTTCCATAATTGCGCATAGGCCTCGCCAGGGTGGCTGACAATTTCGACTTCAGCAAGCTGCATCCAACCACTGGTTACCACGCGTTGATCATGGATCGGTGCAAACAGGTGTAAATTGGTAAACCATTGCGGAACGTTATTAGGTTTTACAGGGTAAGATCGCAGAATCTCTTCGTCATCGTCTAGAAAAATCAATCGTACGACTGAGTAAGAGCTGCCATCAAACAAGGCATTGATAACCGACTCAACCGCAATCTTATCTTTCTTCTCCAAATAAGGTGCCAGCGCCAAACCGACGGTGTTGATGGTGTTGTTGACTTCAGAGCGCTGCTGCTGCTCTAAGTTGTTGCGGGTCGTATTGAATTCAATAATAAAGACTGAGGTCATCAGCATAATGAAGACGGCAATCATTCCCGCGACAAGTTGTTTATATAGCGTCATATTACTTACTCATCGTAACTTACAATTGGTTTATTCAATTTTAGCGAGCGTTCCCGTTCACGTAAGTCATTCCAAAGACTTAATCGTGAAGAGTCTCCTGCAAGCTGGCCATTTTTGGATTTCATTAGCCATAAATTTTTACCGTTAAAGCTGTAGATCGGTAACAGATCACGGCGTGTTGATGCTGGCTTAATCTCAGGGTTTATATTGTCTAAAATTAAGGGCTCGGCATTGGGTGTTGAATAGTACGCAAGAACCATATGAAACTGATTTAATTCAATGGCTTTAACATACACGAGGCGCAACTTTTTATCATCGATACCCAGTTCAAGCAGGGAGAAGTACTTCGCAATTGTGAAATCTTCGCAATCCCCTGCGTTGCTTCCTAGAAACTCAAGTGGTGTCGCCCAGTAGTCATTTTTCCCCCATAAATCGATATCATTAACAAAGTACAGCTGATTGAAAAATCGATTTATTTCGGTCAATTTGTCACGTTCGGGAGCATTTTGGTGTTTGGCAATTTCTTTGCGCCATGTTTCGGCGCGTTTTCCCGCTCTTGTGCCATAGGTAAGCGCGACCGCATCGACCCACTGCTGCTCTTTGGTGTTGAGCGCTTGGGGGGATGAGGGCATAAATAGCAGTAAAACCAGTGGCAGCCAAAACTTCATCAAAAACCGTCAATCATGAATATATTAAAAAGCATAAGTGAACCTTATTCTCTTAGCGCATTTTTTTGTGCACTGAGTATGGGTTTTAGTAGATAATCCATCACGGTCCGTTTACCCGTAATAATATCAACAGAGGCCGTCATTCCTGAGATGATAGGCAGGTTAGCATCATGCCCTAAGCTGGTTTGATTGGTCCTTACTCGGACTAAATAATAGCTTTTGCCTTCTTCATCTTGAGTGGTGTCGGCACTGATATGCTCAAGTGTCCCTTCCAAGCCGCCATATTTGGTGAAATCATAGGCGCTGAATTTTACTATGGCAGGCAATTCTGGTCTTAAGAAGGCGATGTCTTGTGGGGCAATTTGCGCTTCAACAAGCAAGGTATCCTCTGTTGGGACTACTTCAACAATATCCATACCGGGCTGGATAACACCGCCAAGGGTGTTGACGTAAAGCGTCTTAATCGTTCCTGTCACAGGCGATAGCACAACAGTGCGATTTACCTTATCTTCAAGCCCAACGGCTGATTCTGTGATTGCTGAAAGTCTATCTTGGGCTTCGTTCAGTTTGTCTTGCTGCTGTGAGCGAAACTTTTGAGCCGCATCAATACGGTTGAGCACCGCTTCGCGAATCGCTGATTTTAATACTGGGATGTTAAGCTCGCTGGTGGTCATTTCACGGCGAGTATCGTTTACTTGGCGCTGTAGTTTCAGCAGCTCAATTCGTGGCACGACACCTTCGTCTGCTAAAGGTCTAGTGATCTCAAGTTCTTTATTCGCAAAATCATAACTTTGGCGCAAATTTTTCACGCGCGCTTGTATTTCAACCAACTCTTGTAGTTTCTGTTTGACTTGTTGATCTAAAAGAGAAAGTTGGTTGCGTAAGTTATTAAGATCTTGCCGGTAGGCGGCCCTTTGTCTATTAACTAAATCGGGTTGGTTGTCTGTTAACAGCGGTGGAAAGGCGAGTTTGTTATAGTCAATTTTGACGCTATTTTGCCAGTTGTCATCATCAATTTCTTCGTTAATCATCACGCTAGTAATGGAAGCGGATAGCTGTAGAACACTGGCGGTAAGGTTAGCGACTTGTTGTTCACGTTCGCGGTAGTCTGAGCGGAAACGAGTGTCATCAATTAATAACAGTTGTTGGCCTTTTTGCACTCGTTCACCTTCGCGAACCAATATCTGTTTGACTAAGCCTCCTTCCAAGTTTTGAACCACTTGAACTTGCGATGACGGAACGACTTTGCCTTGTCCAACTGTCACTTTGTCGACCTGTGCCCATGAGCCCCAGACGATGGCTAAGAGAAAAAAACAGACCATAACCCAGAGCATCACACGTGCACTGTTGGGCGTGTTCAGTAGCAGAGCCGCCGTTTTGTCGTCTACGTACTCCAATTCTGTCGAAGAGAGCTTGTTATAACTCTTGTTGCTCATCGCTTATCCTTTGCGCCTAATAGTAGTGTATTTCCCTTTTCTACTTAAAGCTGTAGAGGGAGACTACAACTGTAAGTTGTTTGGGTATATTTGCTTGATTTTATTACTTGTCTAGCAAAATGTTAAGGATTTGCCACTCATCATGAGATTACTATTCACCATTTGAATTGATTGTACTTCCTATTGCGTACGTTCTACAGAGTTTAGCTGTGAATTACTGATTTTGTTGAACCTGAGCACTCTTGAGTTATGACGATGATAGGCGCACAATCGTCAAAAATTTCATAAGGAGCAGAGATGGAACTTTCAGACATCCGCCGCGAATACATAAAAGGCGGTTTAAGACGCAAAGATTTGCTTTCAAATCCCATTGAGCAGTTTAACCTTTGGCTGCAACAGGCTATTGATGCCGGTCTTACCGATCCCACAGCGATGACAGTGGCAACGGTTGATGAAAATGGACAACCTTTCCAACGTATAGTGCTATTAAAAAATGTCGAAAAAGACAGTTTTGTTTTCTACACCAATTTAGGCAGTCGCAAAGCGCAGCATATTGAACACAACAATAAAGTCAGCTTGCACTTTCCTTGGCACCCATTAGAGAGACAAGTGCACATCACAGGAACGGCTGAAAAATTGTCGGCTTTTGAAAACATGAAATATTTTACTTCTCGTCCTAAAGATAGCCAAATTGCCGCGATAGCGAGTCGCCAGAGCAGCCGTATCTCAGCACGTGGTATTTTGGAAGGTAAATACTTGGAGTTAAAAAAGAAATTTGAACAAGGTGAGATCCCAGTTCCGAGTTTTTGGGGAGGATATCGCGTTAGGGTTGAATCGATAGAATTTTGGCAAGGTGGTGAGCATCGTTTGCATGATCGCTTCTTGTTTACGCAACACGATCAACAGTGGGACGCTGAACGTTTAGCGCCATAAGGCCCACTTGTTAAAAGTCAGTCGCAATGAATGCCTCATTTATATGGGGCATTCACTATTGAGTACCACGGATAATTGCGTTTTGAGCAAGGTCTTGGGGATGTTTGAGCCATAACCTTGGTCTAGAGCCATATCGATAAGTTGCTCTTTACTGTGGGCTGCAAATTTATGTCGCAATTTTGCTTCATAGCCTTCCACTGTTTTTATCGAAATCTTCATCACCCGAGCAATGTGTTTGGGCTTTTTTCCATAAAGCAGAAGAAAAAGAACCTCAGATTCTCTTGTGGTTAGGGGCCCGGAAATGGGCTCTAGAACACCCGCGGAATGCTGTGTGGTCGTTAAACCTGTTGCCCGACATATCCAATGTCCTACTTCCAAAATTGCGGTATCAGTTAGCTCTTGCCCGAAAAAAATTGTACCTTGAACCTCACCTTGTGCGTTGAACCATGGAGTTTTGGTGAAAATATGAGCGCGCCAAGAACCGTCAGCATAGGGGTGGATATCCAGCACTTTTAACGGTTTTTTTGTGGAGATTACACATCGATCTTGTTGCTGGAATTCTGCGGCGCAAGCGGTTGTCGGGCTTGGCATTTCAAAGTCAGTTAATCCAATGCACTGTTTTGCATCACTAACACCAATTAATTTGCCATAAGCATTGTTTGCGTAAACAAAAACCGAATTAAGATCTTTGCAACCCCAATATCCCGGAAGCTGTTGAAACAATGAAATTTGTTCTGCGCTGAGGAAATTGACCATAGCGGGTTCTCCTAACAATGATATTGATATAATACCAATGGCATGGCGGGTTGTAATCCATAGCGGTATTTGAACATAAAAAAAGCCAGCCTGAAGAAGGGCTGGCATAAATACAAGAATTGCTTCTTGTCGACGTGTAGAAGAGGTTCTATGAATGCTGCGAGGGTGTTGCAAATTCATAGGGATACCACATGGATATCAAATATCAAACGTGTTTGATATTCAACATCACTTTAGACGACGAGAGTGCAATAACAAAGGGGGGAATTCCCCCTTTGTTATATAAATGGCTGAGCTAGTTCAGCTTACCTAAAGTTCCCTAATGACCCTGAAGCCAACATAATTTGCAGAAGTAGCAGGAGCAATAAACAAATTACCATAAGCCGCCGACGTTGCAGGGGAGAAGCTCCATGCTCCACCTTTTGCTTGACCTCTTGAGTCATTTGTCCATTCCCACACGTTACCGACAACATCATAAAGGCCTAGGCCATTGGGAGCGAAAGACTTCACAGGAGAGGTACTTTTATTTGACCAAGGTGTACCACTCCAGCCAGTATTCGCTTTCCCAGTTCCGAAATCATCTCCCCACCAATAGTCTGTTTGTGTACCAGCGCGAGCGGCAATTTCCCACTCTTCTTCTGTCGGCAAACGGTATTTATAGCCAGTTTCCTTACTTAGCCAGCGAGTGTAGGCCTTCGCATCATTTTGGCTAATACACACCACTGGCGAGTTGCTCAACTGCTTAAAACCAGGGTCGCGCCAATAGCTACCTGCAATCGGAGTAATTTCAGATTCGGCGACTGCTGTGCACAGTTTTTGTAGCTCAGCATCAGTTTGGTAGGTGGTTTGATTCACAAAGGTTTCAAATTGACCCACAGTTACGGGGGTTGAACCAATTGCGAAAGCATGATCAAGGAAAACTTGTTTCGATGCGTGCTCGCCAATCAAATATTCGCCTGAGATCAAAGTGACTAACTCAGGAGCTTTAATATCCCCTTTGAGGGAATCAGCAAATTTATGTCCAGGTTTAAGTAGGTTGTCTTTTTCTCGTAGGTTCGCTCTTAATGTATGATCTGAGGTGATTTTCAGCTCTTGATTAAATGAGTAATACCCTTCTTTCTCAATCGTAATCATGTGCGGTCCCACTGGAAGCATCACTTCGACGGGAGTACTACCATAGTTTACATTGTCGATAGAGACTTTATCACTGTATTGGTTCGAGCGAATCGATAGGGTAACCCAAGCAATTTCTTTCTGTTTTTCTGTATTGGCTGAGTATTCGCCTGGGGCGAAACAGTATTGTGATTCGACATTCAGCAACCGACATGGTGTGTTTTCATCCGGTCTTGCATCAAGCTGAACATCTAGTACGGCTTTGTACTTATTGCCATTGTAGAAACCTGAATCTACGGTTTTATGGCGCAGTACATGAATATTAAAAGAGACATTGGCCAGATGTTGTTGGACGAGCTTGGCCTCACTTGTGGCCTCTATTAACTTGGTTTGATACTGGTTTACCGCTTTCTGGAGCGCTAAGTCAGTGGTCTGTTTCGAGCATTGAGCCAATGTCATATCGGCACTACAAGCGTTAGTAAAGCTAACTTTCTCGGTGCTATTCTGTTTGAGTTCATCTCTTAAGCGCTCAACTCGCGCGCGTAATTTATGCTGTTCTAGCTCATTGATATTTTTGCTGACCGTGCTCTGCTCGGCCCTTTTTTGTGCCAGCAGTGCTTCTGACTCTTGGCGTTTTTGCTCAGCTTCTAAACGGTTTTTTTGATTCTGCTTTACATTAGCCCAAGCCGCTTGGTAGGCATTTTGTGAAGGCATGATGTCCAGTTCAGGATCATCAATCATTTTCATGTAATCGCGTTCTAAGTCAGTTTTTGCTTTTGCAAGTGCCTTATCAAGGAGTTGGGCTTGCTTTGTTAGCCTGTCTAACTCACTGTTGTGGTTGTTCACAACCACTTGTTGTTCATGGGTAGCCTTCTGGGCTGCCTGTAATTCGGACTGTTTAGTAAACAACGCATCATCAATGGCAATTACTGAGGAAGGCGTTCCTTCTGCCATCGTCGATGTTGCCACTAAGCAAGGCGAAAGTGCTAATAAGAGAGCGGGTAAACCTTGTCGCATTATTATCTACTTCAGTTAAGTTATTAGTTCATTGTGTCTATTCTAAACGAAAACACCATTTTGTCTGAAGTCATCTTTCAATAACTTAATGACAAAATGGCGTTTTAACCGCATCTTTGTGAATTACGACAGAAAAACAGAGTTTTTTTGAGGTAATTAACCCTCTTTATTCGGTCTTAGCTTTATCCAAACCGTATCATTGCCGTTAATTGTTAATACCCGGTTGTAGGTTTCGTAGCCATCTTTAGAGACGGTAACTTGGTGGCGGCCATTGGGCAAAACAATCTCAACAGGTGTACTGCCGTAGTTAATACCGTTGATGGTTACGGCATCGTTGTATTGATCCGACCTTACGGTCACATTTGCCCACTGTTTGTCATTTTTTTGCGTACCTTCAGACACGCCGCCTTTCAAACAGTATCGAGTTGACACGTTAAGCAGTTTACACGCAGCCACCGCTTCTGGTTTCGCTTGAAGCTGAGCTTGCATTTGGGTGAAGTATTCGTTGTTGCCTTCAAAACCACTGCGAATAATTTGGCTATCTTGTACATGGATGTTAAGTTCCACGCCTTTCAGGTTTTGCTTGGCAATGAGCGATTCGGTTAGGTCATCAAGCAACTTTGCCCGAAACGTTTTTACCGCTTTTTGTTTGGTAAGGTGCTGTCCCTGATTTGAACACTCACCGAGTGTCATTGTCGTTGAACAGGTGGTTTTATAGCCAGTTTCAAGAACACTACTTTCACGCAGTTCGGCTTCGAGACGTTTGACCCTAGCTTCAATGCGTGACTCTTCGAGGTTCGCATACTCATTACTGAGACGAGCTTGCTTTTGTTTTATTTGAGACAAGCGCATTTCAACTTCGGTCATCGCTTGATTATTCTCAAGGCCTTCAGCTTGGTTCTGCTTCACTGATGCCCATGTTTCTTGGTACTTCTTTTGAAACGAGGCTAAATCTGTGTCTGGATCATCTAAAAGACGGCTATATTGTTTGTCCAAAGCAGACTTGGCTCGATTGCGTTTAGCATCAAGTTCTTCACTTTCTCGTTTAATACGAACATGTTCATTTTTAAGTTGTTGAAGCTTAGCTCCCTCTGCTTCGTATTCTGCAGAAATCGCGTCGATTTCCGTCTGTTTAGTAGTCATTTTTTCATCGATAGCGGTGACAGGATCTACCTGAATAACTTCTTCCGCGTACACCGATGCAGATACCCAAAAAGGGCTTAGCGCAAGCAATAGCGCTGGGATGCGACGTGTGATCATAGGTCCCTGCAACAAATTAACGTTTAACCACAAAAGTGGGAAAGACAAACTTTTGACAGCTTTAATGGATAAGCTGTATTCATAATGCAAAATTTATTCCGAACAATAGCAAAATTCACTTAAATCTATTACTAGGTGACTGATTTTGTAAATTTTATAATTGTGCATCTTCATTTTGAGCTAATAGCGAAATATGCAAGTCTCTATTTTCGATCTATTTAGGGGTTTTGGGATTGAACACACATTGACCGTAATTTATGTGCACTTGATCATTGTTCCGTTTTGAAAAATCGATCTCATTTCACCCCTAAACTTAAGCTTCATATGCACTTTGATGTTTAATTTTTAAAAAAACACAGCTTTGTTTTCGCTCCTGATAGTTTTGTTATAACATCAGCTTCTAACCTCAACCATGATGCAGCAATATGAGTGACTTTTCTTCGGCTAAGCTATCTAACTATCAACAAAATGACAAAGTTTTGTCGCCTAGGCCGGCAGAGTTAGTGACATTACCCTCGTACATGGAGTGTCATGATCATAGTTATACCCAAGTCGTTATCGGATTAAAAGGCCAAGCTGAGTTTGAAGTACAGGGTGTAGGCAATTTGGTGGGGCCGGGGCAAGGTTGTGTCGTTACCTCTGGAACTGGCCATGCGTTTGGTGGTGTCGTTGGGCAGTCGGATATCTTAGTGCTTAACCTTCCAATCTCCTGTGGAGATGACCCTTTGCTTCTACAAAAAATGAATGAGTTGTCGAATGCGGATATTTACTTTCAGCTGGATGGGCAAATCCAAAAGCTGATCCAATTGCTAGTTAAAGAGATGCAATCGAGTCCTGATGATTTACTGTTGAGCCGTGCCTGCAATGACACCGTTATGGCATTACTGCAACGCCATATTTCTGTATTTGAAACGCATCGCAAAGAATCTCGTTTTGATCTTGAAGCGATTGATCGTTATATCGATCTGCACCTTGGTCGTAAAATTTCAGTCGCTCAATTAGCGGGCCGCGTTTATTTAGGTGAAAGCCAATTTCATATGTTGTTCAAAGAGCAAATGGGGATCACGCCTCATCAATATTTGTTAGGTAAACGAATTGATATGGCAAAAGATTTGATTGAGCAAGGTTGTTTGAGTTTTGGTCAAATTGCGGAATTAACGGGCTTTTCTGGACAAAGTACCTTCACTCATTCATTTACTCGCTTGCAAGGTATTTCTCCATCGCAATACCGAAAATTGTGTCGTCGCTAATTCTTTATATCCCTGCCTCTTTTTTGTTTGTAATTCCCACATCATTTTTATATTGCTTGCCTTGAACTATCGGCAACACGTGCACCTTTAGTTAAATTTTGGAAACAATGTTGCTATTTTCTGCTTTGTGCATGATGTCAATTGATGTGATTGTGTTTTTATTTTGTTAATAGCCAGAGTTTTTAGCAAAAAACTCGGAGTTTTTGACAAGTATTCTTCTCGCGCTCAAAATACACTGCCAGCCATTGCAGGAAACCCGACCTTTTTCGGGAGTGAGATTGAGGAAAACGCATGTTTACAGCAACAGATGTGTTGAATGCAGAGTTTATCGAGCAACCGCTTGATAAGCTGTGGTCGCTGATCTCTCCACTTTATATGGTGGACGAATCTCAATGGCTGAAGCAGTTATTACCGCTGGCAACAGCTACAGAATCAGAAAAATCGGCGATATTAAATAAAACAACCCAGTTAATCGAAGCGATCCGAGCCGACAAAAAAGCGGTGCAAATGATCGATGCCTTATTACTTGAGTACAGTTTAGATACGCAAGAAGGTATTTTGTTGATGTGTTTGGCTGAAGCTCTGATGCGCATTCCCGATGCGGAAACCGCGGATGCTTTTATTAAAGATCGCCTCAGCGTTGCAGATTGGAAATCTCATCTGAAAAATTCTGACTCTGTCTTTGTCAATGCGTCCACGTGGGGGTTGATGCTGACTGGTAAAGTGATTGGCCTTGCTGATGTGGATACGACTAGTCCAACGCAGGCGGTTAATCGTCTAGTGAATAAGCTTTCTGAGCCAGTGATTCGTAAGGCGATGCACCAAGCGATGAAGGTGATGGGCCACCAATTTGTGCTAGGCCGAACGATTGAAGAAGCACAAAAAAATGGCCGTCCTATGCGTGATAAAGGCTATACATATTCATTTGATATGCTCGGCGAAGCGGCGTTAACCACGGCCGATGCCAATAAATATTTCAAAGATTATTTGATGGCGATTGAGGCGGTTGGCCGCGAGAAATATGGCTTATCAACCAGCCCGGCACCGTCCGTATCAATCAAGCTTTCTGCATTGCATCCGCGTTATGAAGTGGCTAATCAAGAGCGCGTGCTGAGCGAGCTTTATAGCACACTGCTACAGCTTTTAGCCCGTGCTATCGAGCTGGATGTGGCGATCACTATTGATGCAGAAGAAGCAGACCGTTTAGAGCTGTCATTAAAGCTATTTGAAAAGATATATCGCAGTGAACCCGTGAAAGGGTGGGGGAAATTTGGTTTAGTTGTACAAGCTTACTCTAAGCGCGCTTTACCCGTTTTAGTTTGGCTTAATGGGTTGGCGAAACAGCAAGGTGATGTGATCCCACTGCGTTTAGTCAAAGGGGCGTATTGGGATAGCGAAGTGAAGTGGTCTCAGCAAAGTGGCTACAGCAACTATCCGGTATACACACGTAAAGAAGCTACTGATGTAGCCTATTTGGCTTGCGCTCGTTTTCTTTTAAGCGAGGGCGTTCGTGGCCATATTTTCCCTCAATTTGCCAGTCATAATGCACAAACCGTGACCGCGATTGCGGTGATGTCACAACACAAAGATTTTGAGTTCCAGCGTCTGCATGGCATGGGTGATGCTCTTTATCATCATGCAATGAAAGCCTATCAACAATCGGTGCGAATTTATGCTCCAGTAGGTAGTCATAAAGACTTACTGCCTTATTTAGTTCGTAGATTGCTTGAAAATGGTGCGAACAGTTCGTTTGTGCATCGTTTAGTCGATGCCCGTTGTCCGATTGATACGTTAACGCAACATCCCGTCGATATGTTGCTCTCGTTTGATTCTTTACCAAATAACAAAATTCCTTTGCCACCGCACATCTTTACCGAGCGCGTTAATTCCTATGGTGTCAATATTGATATTGAAAGTGAGGCAACGCCTTTTGAAGCGAAAGTAGAATGTTGGCTCAGTAAACAGTGGCATGCTTCTCCTATAATCAATGGTGTTGCTCAGTTCGAAAGCATGATCAAGGCAGGGGTATCGCCGGAAGTTGTGACTGCGCCTTATGACCGTAGGAAGCATGTTGGACAAGTGGTATTTGCCAACCTTGATCATGTTTCCGAAGCTATCTCAATAGCGGAGCAATCCTTTGCTGCTTGGAAGCAAGAAGAGCACAGCGTTCGCGCGGGCAAACTTGATAAACTTGCTGATTTACTCGAAGAGAACTTGGCTGAACTGGTCGCCATTTGTCATCACGAAGCCGGGAAAACCATTCACGATAGCATTGATGAAGTCCGCGAAGCGGTAGATTTTTGTCGCTATTACGCCAAACAAGTTTCCGCGTTAACACCCTTTGAAGTGACGAGTTTTGATAATGAAAAGCGAAAAGTAAGCCGTGAAGGTCGCGGTGTTTTCGTGTGTATTAGCCCATGGAACTTCCCTCTTGCGATTTTTCTTGGGCAAATCACGGCAGCGTTAGTTGCGGGTAATACGGTCGTTGCCAAGCCCGCAGAACAAACCAGTTTGATTGCTTCGCGTGCCGTGGAACTGATGTTGGAAGCTGGCTTTCCTGCTGGCGTTATCCAATTGTTACCTGGACGTGGTGCAGAAATTGGCAGTGCGCTGACTTCTCACCCTGCCATTGCCGGTGTCGCGTTCACTGGATCAACGGCGACCGCACAACGTATCAATCAAGCTCTTGCTCAACGTGACGCCGCGCCAGTGCCGTTGATTGCAGAGACGGGTGGGCAAAACGCGATGATCGTTGATAGTACGGCTTTACCCGAGCAAGTGGTGAGAGATGTGATTCGTTCTGCCTTTGCTTCGGCCGGGCAGCGCTGCTCTGCATTACGAGTGCTATTTGTTCAACAGGATATTGCCGATCGCATCATCAGCTTGATTCATGGTGCGATGAATGAGCTCAAGATTGGTATTCCTTACCTCCACAGTACAGATGTCGGCCCTGTTATTGATGAAAAAGCCAAACAAAAGTTGCTCTCTCACATTGAACAGATGACCAAGACACAGACCAAAGTTGCGCAATTAGAACTCAGTTCGGAGTGCCAACACGGCGATTTTGTACCGCCAGCGGCTTTTGAAATTTCAGATATTCACTGCTTAACCGAAGAGCAATTTGGGCCGATCTTGCATATCGTGTGCTTTAAAGCGCGTGAGCTGGCCGATGTAGTGCAGCAAATTAATCAAACTGGTTTTGGTTTAACCATGGGGATCCATAGCCGCAATGAAACGACGTATCGTTGGATAGAAAAACACGCCCGAGTAGGTAACTGTTACATCAACCGTGATCAAGTGGGTGCGGTGGTGGGCGTGCAACCATTTGGTGGGCAGGGGCTTTCTGGTACCGGACCAAAGGCAGGTGGCCCACATTACTTATACCGTTTTACTCAAACTGAATTTTCTCAGTAATAAAGGCTCAGGAGAATTAGCATGGTTCATCAAGTAACACGTTTTTCTGACGCTTTTTCAGCATGGGAAAATTGGAATATCACCGATTTTGATTCTAAATGTGAGTGCTTACTTTCATTTAAAAATCTACTAGAAAGCGCTATGCCACAACTGGCAACAGTGATTTCTTATCATCTTCATCAGGCATCGGCGCTGTTGGCGCATTCGCATCAATTGATCGGTCCTACTGGAGAAACCAATGAGCTATACACCGCAGGTCGGGGCGTGGCTGTGATCATCCAAGGTGAACACAGTGATAAAGCGCAACAGGCGGTGGCAGCTCAGCTTTGTGCCGCTCTTGTGGCAGGCAATAGCGTCGTCTTATGTAGTGACGATGCGATGTTGATTCGAACACTGCAAGCGGCATTTGAGCAGTCAACACTCCCTACTAATCTCATTCAGTTTACGTCTTTTGATGCTTATCATCCGTTGATGGCGTCGGACGTTCGAAGTGTAGGTTACGTTGGGAACACTTCGGTTGAGCGTAGCCTCAACCGTCAGCTAGCTGATCGTAATGGTGCGATTGTCAGCCTAGTTTCTGAAACGGACTTGAGCGCGATCCCCGTGGCTCATGATCCTCACTTATCGTTGCGCTTTATTACCGAGCGTACTCGCACAATAAATATAACAGCAGTGGGTGGTAATGCGACCTTGCTTGAGCTTGGTAGCGAAACCCATTAATCCTTTCTGTTTTATCCTCTTCTTCGGAAGAGGACATGGAAGGCGATCTTTTAAAGAGGACAAACACAATGGAAAATAGCTTTGCTATTACAACCACCTTTATCCTGTATCTTATTCTGATGCTGGCTATTGGTGTGGTTGCATACCTTCGAACGAAGAACTCCGCAGATTATTTCTTAGGAGGGCGATCACTGGGCCCTTGGCCTGCGGCTTTATCGGCGGGTGCATCTGATATGAGCGGTTGGTTATTGCTCGGTTTACCTGGTTACGCGTACGCCGCTGGTATTGAGGCTTTCTGGCTAGCGGGTGGCTTATTATTGGGCACATGGGCGAACTGGTTAGTGAATGCTAAGCGCTTGCGCACTTATAGCATCACTACAGATTCATTAACATTACCTGAATTTTTATCACGCCGCTTTAATGATAAATCTAAACTGATTCAAACCATTTCAGCCTTCTTTATTTTGCTGTTCTTCCTCTTTTATACCAGTTCTGGCCTTGTGGCTGGCGGTAAACTATTTGAAACGGTATTTGGTTTAGATTATTCAACCGCAGTTATTATTGGCACCATTTGTGTGGTGTCTTATACACTGTTTGGTGGATTTTTAGCCGTTTCTTGGACTGACTTAGTGCAAGGCCTATTGATGGCAGCGGCATTAATGATTGTGCCCATCGCGGCAATCAACGGTGGTTTGGGTCAACTGAGTCAAGATCTATCCGCAATAAACCCAGAGCTATTGACGCTGTGGCATGATGTGAAAGGTGAGCCGTTAACGGGTGTTGCCATTATCTCATTAATGGCATGGGGGCTTGGTTATTTTGGTCAACCCCATATTTTGGCGCGCTTTAAAGCGTCTCGCTCAAATAAAGATCTCACCACAGCACGTCGTATTGCGGTCATTTGGACCGGTTTATCCATGGCGGGAGCCTTGTTGGTTGGCTTAGTTGGGCTTGTTTATGTGACGAACACCGGTTCGCTGGAGCTGGCAGATGGTGAAAAAATCTTCATGCTGCTAGTGAATGCGATTTTCCATCCAGTTATTGCAGGTATTTTGCTTGCGGCTATTCTTGCGGCAATTATGAGTACCGCTGACTCGCAATTATTAGTTTCTTCCTCTGCGTTAGCGGAAGATTTTTATAAGCAAGTCATCAAGCAAGATGCAACGTCGGAGGAGATAGTTCGTGTTGGCCGCTTTGCTGTGATTCTAATTTCTATCGTTGCGTTAGTGCTGGCCATGACACCAGATAGTTCCGTGCTCGGCTTAGTTTCGTATGCATGGGCGGGCTTTGGCGCCGCATTTGGCCCTGCAGTGGTATTGAGCCTTTATTGGTCTCGAATGAACCGCAATGGTGCACTAGCCGGCATTATTGTTGGTGGCGTGACAATTGTGGTTTGGAAACAACTGTCTGGCGGTTGGTTTGATGTGTATGAAATTGTTCCTGGGATCATTTTCTCTGTACTTGCGATCGTTGTGGTGAGCTTAGCGACAGCTGAACCCGAAGAGAGCGTGAGAGCACAGCACGTGACCTTTAAAAAGCAGCTGGTTGAACTAGATTGACATTCATACCGTTGTTCAATAGCTAGCCCCTTTCTGAGGGGCTTTTTTGTACAGGTTAGATTGTGTAGTGTGCTTAGCAGAAAATAAGGAGATTGGGATGGACGTTTTTTGAAGATAGCTCACGAAACACACACTAAAGTTTGAGAAAAATGAACCTGTAGGCGCAAAATGTGTCAATTATCAATAATGATGCAAATTGTAGGGATTATTGGACCATGTCAAAAGCTTATTGCACCTGTTGTCGTAAAGAGACACCACATAAAGTCGTGATGAAGCGCTGTCAGTCAGAACCTTGTTCAACGTGGCAAGGTGTTCAAAAGTTTTTTGCGCTCATTATACAAGGTGAACCTCATTACAAAATGGAAAAGCAAGGTTTTTGCCGAGTGTGTAATCACCCATCAACATTAAGCCACACTGACTTCTCACGCGTCCGCGTTCTCTAAATACTTCCAGCACTGCGCTAAGTTTTTTGGCGTAGTGCGCTTCTCGCTCAAAAGATAATTTTGCTTTTATTCGGCTGACTAAGTTTGATTTAGCGCACATTCACGTGCCGTTCTATTGCACGAGTGTCAAGTATTGGGAACTTAGGCAAAGTAATAATCCATAGTTGTAATACTCTCAAGCCCATTACTTTGGTGAACAAGCTTCAAGGAGCATTGCAATGCAATTGAGTTTAAAGAGAAAAATGGTGTTCTCTGTGGTTGCTGCTATTACATTGACAGCCGCTGCATTGGTTATGGTTGGCTATCAAACCTTTAAAACCGACAGCTGGAGAGCGATTGAGAGTGAAGCGCGTAATACATTACAGGCTCATGCAAAAGGGATTGGTGACTGGTTTAATGGCAAACAAAAAACGCTGCTAGGATTAAAAAACGAAATCGAGCGTAATCCACAATTAGACATTGTTCCTCACCTACGCCAAACCTTGGAGTCTGGTGAATTTGGGCTGAGTTATTACGGTAATGAACAGGGCGATATGATCCGCAATGACGGATCGCGTAACCAAAATGGTTATGATCCTCGTGAGCGTGGTTGGTATAAAGAAGCCAAAGTCGCGGGTAAACCGATCACAACCGCCCCCTACGTCAGCGTTACCATGCAAACCTTAGTGGTGACATTGGCAGAACCTGTCCGTCAAAATGGCCAACTGATTGGCGTCGCCGCTTCCAATTTAGCTTTGGGTAAATTGATCAAGGACGTCTTAGCTATTGAGGTTCCCGGGAAGGGCAATGCTATTTTGGTGAATACCAAGGGGCTAATTGTTGCCCATCCCAATCAAGAGCTTATTTTAAAACCTACCCAAGAAATGGCCTCACAACTGACCATTCAAAGCATATCAGAGGCGGCAAATTCTCAATTACCACTCTTTGTTGATATTGATGGTCAGGCCAAAGTATTGATGGCGCAAAGTATTGAACATACCGACTGGCTGTTGGTTATGGTGATGGACAAAACTGTTCTTGAACAGCCACTCAATGATATGCTATTGAAACAGAGTTTGATTGGCTTGATGATTTTAGTGATCTTGGCATTAGCGACCTCATGGTTCGTCGCTCGTCAGTTGAATGAGTTGAGTAATATTGCTCAAGCTTTGTCAGATATCGCCGAAGGTGATGGCGATTTAACCCGTCGTTTAGCCGTTCGCAGTGACGATGAAGTCGGTATCTTAGCGGATAAGTTCAATAAATTTGTCGATCGCATCCATGTCATGGTGCAAAGCGTGCGTGATGTTTCCGTCTCCCTTAACCAAGGAGCGACACAGGCCGCGAGCTCAGCCAGTCAACGTAGTGAACGGATTCGTACTCAACAAGATGAAATTACTATGGTTGCAACTGCGGTAACTGAAATGGCGTCTGCGACCGCTGAAATCGCGGGCAATGCTGATAATACCGCTAAAAATGCCAATGAATCGGTTGAGCTTGGTGCACAAGGCTATCGCCAGATGCAGCAAAGCAAACAGTCAATCAATCAGTTAGCACAAGAGCTTAGCAGTGCTGTGGGCATCATTGGTGAATTAGAAGTGCACGCTAATGAGATTTCAACCATTCTGTCGACCATTCGTTCGATTGCAGAGCAGACAAATTTGTTGGCCTTGAATGCGGCGATTGAAGCGGCGCGCGCCGGAGAGCAAGGTCGTGGCTTTGCCGTTGTAGCTGATGAAGTCCGAGTGCTTTCTCAGCGTACTCATGCCTCTACCGAGGAGATCCAGTCTAAAATTTCCGGTTTGCAAAAGGTAACGACCAATGCTGTTTCTGTCATGACGGAAAGCCATAAACTGGTCGAAACAAGTGTGCAAGATGTGAACCATACAGGAGAAAGCTTACACGCAATCAGCGAAGCCATTCAGATGATCAGTGATATGGCAACACAAATTGCATCAGCAGCAGAAGAGCAATCTTTGGTGACAGCGGATATTAATGGCAACACCGAATCGGTACGTGAAGTCAGCGACCAACTAGCCAGTGATGCGCAAAATGCAGTGCAACAAGCTCATGAAATGCACCGTTTAGCGAATGAGTTAGATAAAGAAATTTCTCGTTTCAAACTGTAATCATCTCAACGTACTCAAAGTAAAGAGGCGATAAATAGATTACAACCAAGAAAGTGGGTGCTTGCTCACTTTCTTTTCCTTTTTTCTCCTCAGTCTTTTTATTATAACGTTCCTCTATTCTATGTGATTTATATCACAATGCCTTGTGATGATAGGTTGGTTTAACTCTGTAAGCCATTATTGTATGCCATATCACTTCTTTTGAGAGCGCCGTGCAAAACCATGAGCCTAGACCGCATCGACCAACAGATCTTACGTATTTTGCACAGTAAAGGACGGCTTCCCGTTGTTGAGCTGGCAAAGTTGGTGAATTTAACCACATCTCCTTGTTCTGATCGTGTCAAACGCTTAGAAAAGGAAGGGTACATCAAAGGCTACCATGCAGAACTGTGCCCAGAAAAGTTAGGTCTGGATGTACAAGTGTTCATTCATATTCGATTGGATCAAACCAGTTTCTCTATTTTTGAGCGCTTTTCACAAGCAGTGGCGGACATCCCAGAAATTGAAGCATGTTATTCATTGTCCGGTGATTTTGACACCATGATCAAAGTGAGAGTGAAAGATATGAAAGCCTACCAAAGTTTTATGTCTGGCAAGTTGGGTACATTGCCGGGAGTGATTCAAACGCGCAGTGAATTTGTGATTGAAGAACATAAAGCCAGCTTTGGCATTAATCCTGAGCTCATTTCCAAGACGCTGCCTTAGTTGCGAATGAGGTGAAATACGGTGCAAGAAACAGAACAGCAACAGCCCTTAACTAAAGACGTTACGACACTTTTTACTAGATTAAAACAGCAGACAATAGCAGAGCCGTATCCTAGCCTTGAGCAAAGACGTATTTGGTTGCAGCGCTTAAAAAACGCGTTACTCAGTGAACAGGCCGCGCTCGTTGAGGCCTTAAATCGGGATTATGGTTATCGAAGTCGCTTTGATAGTACGGTTTGCGATCTGCTACCGGCCGTTTCACACATTAATTACACGCTAAAACACCTCAAATCGTGGACAAAATCGCAATCGCGTCATGCAGGTTGGCTATTACTGCCGTCGACAGTGAGCGTTCACTATCAACCCTTGGGTCTTGTGGGGGTGATTGTACCTTGGAATTTTCCTATCGTGCTCAGTATGGCTCCATTAGTCACCGCATTGGCAGCAGGTAATCGCGCTATGGTCAAATTGAGCGAACATACGCCCTGCACCAACCAAGTGTTGATGCGTATTTTTGCGACGGTCGATGAAGCGGTTGATATTGTAGAAGGCGGGGCTGACGTTGCCGCACAGTTCAGTGCGTTACCCTTTGATCATCTGTTATTTACGGGGTCAACACCGGTAGGTAAATTGGTTGCCCAAGCGGCTGCGAAAAACCTAACACCAGTAACGTTAGAGCTTGGTGGAAAATCCCCCGTGATCATTGCACCTGATGCTGACCTTGCGCGCAGCGTTGATAACATCATGCTTGGCAAAGCCATCAATGCAGGGCAGATCTGTGTTGCTCCTGATTATGTTTTACTGCCGGAAGGCAAACAACAAGCCTTTATGGAGCTCTATCTGCAACGCTTTAAGCGCTATTTTTCCACTAAAGATGGCTACGATACGTCACATATTATTAATCAAACCCAGTTTGATAGGCTGCAACAATACTTAGACGATGCTAAACAAAAAGGGGCCACATTGCATCCCGTAGAAGGCGATGCAAAAGCGGGAACGTATCAATTTTTGCCTTGCTTAGTGACGAATGTGAAGGTTGATATGTTGTTATCCCAACATGAGATATTTGGCCCCATACTGCCGATATTGAGCTATCACAGTTTGGATGAAGCGATAGCTTATATCAACGCTCGCCCACGTCCGTTAGCTTTATATTTAATGAGTGATGATCACGAGGTGATCAAACAGGTTAGTACACAAACGCATAGTGGTGGCCTAGCTGTGAACGATACTCTGTTACATGTGGCCGCCGATGATGCCCCCTTTGGCGGTATTGGCGATTCTGGGGTTGGGCACTATCACGGGATTGAAGGTTTTAAGACCTTTTCACACGCCAAAACCGTATTGTTTTCTAAGCGTTGGTTGCCACGTAGCCAGTGGATGCTGCGTTATCGTTTAGTGATGCTGGCAATATTACGCAGGCTATTTATTCGCTAATCAATGGACCACACATTTTTAATATCAGGCCATCCCCAGTTGGTCAGTGCAACGTCTTTGAGCACACCCTGAAAACGTAATGTTTGCTTATGGTGGAACAAAGGGACGAGGCAGTATTCGTTGATCAAACTCGATGCTAGCGGTTCCAACGCGATAAGGTAGTGTGTCAATGGTGTCGTTGATCGAATGTCGATTAACGCTTTGAGCAGCCATTGGCTCTCTGCAGGGCCAATGCAATGGTGCAACATTGGGTTGCCAAATAAGTGACTAAATGCACTGAAATGCCGGTTGTCATCTAAATTAATATTGGTGATAACTATGGTCTCGTACAATTTGCCTTGCTGGGCCAGAAAATTCAATTCTCGGTAGGAGTAAATGTTGACGGCAGCAGCCAGCCCCATCTCCTCTAAAATATGTTTCACACCGAAGGCGCAATGAATCAGTACCGTGTAGTCATAGACGGCAATCGAGATTTGATTTGGCAGGCTTGCTTTGGGCGCTGGTGGTCGCACCACAGGTTGCCATACTGGCAGTAGGTTACTGGCAACGACTGCGTCAAACTTAGCTGGTTGTTGTGCTAAATAGTGCTCTAGTTTTTCTCCAGATATCTCGGTAGCTAGGTAGCGTTTCTGATTTTCATTAAGAGGTGAATGAGCACCTTGATTGAACAAAATAAACATGCAGCCATCTTCCACTCTTGATGACTGATTAGAGGTGATGATCGCCAGTTCTTCAACGTTACTCAGCTCTACATCGTGGTGGCAAGAGATGTTTTGTAGCTGATTTTTTTGCTTAATGTGCATGCCTTGAGGGTACAACTCGTCTTCATTTAAAATCCAAATTGTAACGTGATCCGTTAAAGCTCGGCAGCCATAGAATTGGTCAAATGCGCTTAAAATGAGTTTGTGAGGTGAGTGATCTTGAACTTGAAATGGGCCACAACCTGTCACCATTGGGGAGTATGCATTGTTCACTTGGCTGGCTGGTTGAATTGAATATTTGACGCCAGAGAGCAACCCTGCAAATCCTAAATCAGATTGATTAAGAGAAAATACTACTTTTTGTGGTTGTGGTGCGCTTACATCAACCAAATGCGCGAGCTCTTTTTTGTACTCTTCCAAACTAGAGAGTTTGGCAAATAAACTCACGATCGTATTAGCATCAATCGGTGAGCCATCGTGAAACGCTAATCCGGGGCGAAGATAAAATACCCACTGAAAATGTTGCGCATCATACTCCCAGTGATGGGCTAATTCTGGATGAAAGCGTCCTTGTTCATCACACTGGATGAGGCAGCAATAGATTTGCCTGAGCAGAAATCGCTCACTACTACGTTGTATTTGATGGGGCACTAGCCGTTCAAATGGTCGTTTATACGTCAGTTGAATGTGTAAGCGACCTTCGCGAATAGATGCGCCGGAAGTACTTTGCAACAAACGCCCAAACACTACCTCATCATTATCTAGTATGGTTAAGGCTTTTTCATATTTCCCAGCCAAAATTTGCTCTTTCGCGAGCGTTTGTTTGATTGTGTCTAAATCGAGGTTCAGGCGCAGTATCGAGCGTTGGTTACGTCCGACTTTGGGTTGCCAATTGAGCCAACCTTGTTGCTGCATTTTAGCCACCAGATTTCGTGCATGACGCGGTGAGGTGAATAAACATTCTGCAACCTGTGTTAACGACACTTTAATCTCTTGACCCACACCAAGCACGGTCAGGCGTGTGTAATAACGTAATAAAGTAAGATCAGACACTCGCAAATCCTCTGGATGAAAGGGAAGAGATAGGCAGTTCAGTTCTTCGCACGGCCTTGCGCTTTGCCCTCCTTGATGGTCAAGTTGTTTGGGTATAGTAGCGAATTTATGAAGAACCAAATAAGAAATATTAATGATTATTTGTTCCTCATTTATTGATTTTTAGTTTTTAAATATCGTTTTAAGGCTAATTTCGATGATATGAGGAATTAAAAAATAAAAAATTCTCAGTTTTTGTATTCCTTGTTTTGATTCACAATCAACGCATCGATAGCTGAGGAGGTGAATGATGAACGACCCCATAACGACTGACACCAAACAGCCAACACCGCTGGCGATCTATTACCGCCAGCGTTTAGAAAAATCACGTAACCCTATAGAGGTAATGGCGATTTTAGCTCTGATTCATTTATGTCACTGGTGACCATGAATAAAGGCATCTTGCATACCCTAAACTCTTGAGTTAGCTATGCTCCTGTTACCCCCAACTGCATAATTGCAGGATGCCTTTCCTTTTCGATATACATCACTTTTTCTTCGTCCTACTTTTCATCTTTATCGTAAACGACTACCATGACATCGCTTTTTTAAAGCCAATTTATATTTTAAATTCTCAGGGCGGGGTGAAATTCCCCACCGGCGGTGTGTTTGTTTTTTCAGTTGAGAAGGCAGATGAGCCCGCGAGCGCTCGATGTATCGAGGTCAGCAGATCTGGTGAAAAACCAGAGCCGACGGTTATAGTCCGGATGAGAGAGAATGAAGAGACGCCAGTTAGTTCGCTAGCTGGTGCAATTTGTTTTGGATTTGATCCCTCATAGCAGCCCTGATTCTGGTGATTTTTTAGGAGTACAACCATGAATCAGCTATCTCTACTTGCCAAATTTGGCGACCCTATTACTCGTGTTGAAAACGCACTGTCTGCGCTTAAAGAAGGGCGAGGTGTGTTGTTGCTTGATGATGAAGATCGTGAAAATGAAGGCGATATCATTTATGCGGTTGAGTCACTGACCACACAACAAATGGCACTGATGATCCGTGAATGCAGTGGCATCGTCTGCCTATGTTTGACCGATGAACAGGCTAATCAACTGCAACTGCCCCCGATGGTCATGCATAACAATAGCGCAAACCAAACCGCTTTTACTGTCTCGATTGAAGCAAAAACAGGTGTAACTACGGGCGTTTCAGCGCAAGACCGAGTGACCACAATAAAAACCGCGGCCCGCTTTGATGCTAAAGCCGATGATCTTGCACGCCCCGGCCATGTTTTCCCACTTCGTGCTCGGGCGGGGGGCGTTTTGGCTCGTCGTGGGCATACAGAAGGGACGGTTGATCTTATGCAAATGGCGGGTTTAATGCCTGCGGGTGTATTGTGTGAACTCACCAATCCTGACGGTTCCATGGCCAAAACACCCGAGATCGTTGCGTTCGGGCAAAAGCACAATATGCCTGTATTGACGATTGAAGATATGGTGCTGTATCGAACAAGGTATGATTTCAAATTAGCCTAACTGTGATGGCCCAGAGAGATAAAGCTTCTTTGGGCCAGTCGGCATCTTCTCTATTGCTCTACATCTAGTAAAATAGATAGGTGTCCGATCGCTCTTCTGCTACAGTGGCGCGCTATTTCTTCACAGTCTGTCATCTTGATGGCACTGGAAATCTAACCCTAGGATCTATTTTGACCAATAACGATATTTTACGCCGTATTCGCTACACTTTTGACTTTAAAGACTCAGCTATGGTTGAGATTTTTGCTGCGGCGGACGGCTGCGTTACTCAAGAGCAAGTGACTACTTGGCTAAACAAAGAGACGGAATCTGTGTTGAGTGATGTGGATCTAGCGATATTTCTCAATGGTTTAATCAATACAAAGCGTGGTAAACGCGATGGTGAACAACCTCAGCCTGAAACACGCTTAACCAATAATATGATTTTCATGAAATTGCGTATTGCGCTGGATATGAAAGCAGAAGATATTTTAGACACATTAGCTTTCATCGATTTTCGTTTAAGTAAGCACGAGCTCAATGCATTTTTCCGCAAGCCTGACAATAAACACTACCGTGAATGTAAAGATCAGATCCTGCGTAACTTTTTAATGGGTGTTCAGCGTCAGTTGCGTCCAGAAGATAAACGCGAATATCAAGAAAAAATCGATTAAACCAAAGAAATCTCCTGTAAGTCATTAGGGATCTCTTCATTGAAAAAAGCCATGTTGACATGGCTTTTTTACTTTTTTACTTAGTGATCAACGATCTTCATTCTGACGCTTACGAATATCAGTTTTACCTCTTCTTGCTAAACTTTAAAGCGGTCCACCAACTCATAGAGTTCGTTGGCTCGGCTATTCAGCTGTTGGCTACCCGCTTGGTTCTGATTAGCCAGTTCAGCCGATTGACTACTTTGATCAGATATCACCACAATACGCTCTGATATCTCTTGCCCAACAATACTTTGCTCTTCTGTTGCCGTTGCGATCAGTGCGTTCATATCCATAATCGTGGCAATAGAGTCTTGAATTTTTTGTAATGCTGTCGATGCGGCATTGGCTTTTTCTACGGTGCTTAAGCTACGGCTTTGGCTTGAATCCATCGCTTTAACTGCGGCATCAGAGGCATTTTTCAGTTGCCCGATCATGGCATGAATTTGCCCTGTACTGTCTTGGGTACGGCTGGCTAATTTTCGGACTTCATCCGCTACCACGGCAAATCCTCGTCCTTGCTCGCCCGCGCGAGCCGCTTCAATCGCTGCGTTTAACGCCAGTAGATTGGTTTGTTCCGCAATATCTTGGATAACCGCAAGTAGAGACGAAATGTTTTTCACATCGCCTTCCAGTTTTGAAATCACAAGGCTCGCTTCAGCGACCTCTTTGGCGAGATCCTGTACCGATTTTGCGGCTGAATCAACAATTTCATGGGCATCTTTGGCGTTGTCGTCAGCATCTTTTGCTGATTGAGCGGCATGATGGGCGTTGTTCGAGATCTCTGTTGCAGTCGTGGTCATTTCTGTCATCGCTGTCGCTACTTGATCGGTCTCTTCACGTTGCCCTGATGCAATGGCGTCAACTTGTTGTGCTCGTTGTGTCATGTCATTGGTTTCATCCACAACCTGTTGCCCAACTTGGTGCACGCGCGCAATGATACTTTGCAAGCTGGAGACAAAGGCATTGAAGTTATCACTTAATCTTGCAAATTCAGGGGCGTTGAATTTTTCCATTCTTGCAGTTAAATCAGCGTCACCGTTTGCAAATGAACGAATCGATAAATCAAATAGCTCGAGAGGACGCATGATACTGCGATTTAAAATGATGGCGAAAAAACCGACGATGAGGATAATGATCAAGCTCATCAAACCGATATTGACTAAACTGCTTTGCATATTTTCCGCAGCGAGTGTTTCCATGTTGGCGATTACAGCATCAATGTCATCGGTGTAAAAGCCAGTGCCTATCATTAGATCCCACTGTGGCAAATAGGTAGAATAGGCCAATTTAGGTAGTGGTGTCGTCTCTCCCGGCTTGGGGAAATAGTAGGTAGTGAACTTATCTACTTTGGCATTTTTGATTAAATCTTGGATTAAATAGTTGCCATGCGTATCTTGCATGTTCCAAAAGTTATCGCCTAAACCAGCATTACTTTGGCCCAGTAGTAGTCGATCCCCTTTGCTATTGTAGCCAAAGATATAGCCACTATTTTCAAACGCGATGTCACGCAGTATGGTGATGGCTTCGCTGAGGGGAGCGTTCTTTTGTTTGAGTGATTTGAGCGCTGTATCGGCAATTTGCAGATATGAACGCAGCTCATTTTGTTTCATCTCCATCATGCTAGCGCGGGTAGCAGCCATTTGTTCGTGATTCAGTTTTTGTGTTTCTGAAAAACTGAGATACATCATACTTAACGAAATAATCAGTAGCGGAACAATGGATAGCACGTAGAGTCTTTGGCGAATAGTCAGGCTCATGGTTATTTCCTGTTGTTATGTTATTGGCCTTGGTACTTTAACTGACGGTTGACATGCTCGTTGTTGTTATAAATATAGCTTAGCTAAGTTTGCGGCACCGCGTCTTACAAAGAGCATATTTTCATATGAAAAATGGGTGTTATGTCAAATTGGAATGCTAAGTAGAGTTGTTATGCCCTCTATGACTTGCCAGTGGCTTTCATTTCACTGGTTTAAGCTTAATTTCTATATAGAGTATAGATAGGCTGTGATATACTCCGCGCCCACTTTACTTTCGAAGAGCCAGTGACCATGAGCCTGAAAAATGAAATTCAACAACTCAATAACCGTTTAGATACGTGTCGCCATAAGCTCGATGCGGCTAAAGGTCGTGGCGATCAAGTAATGATCAGCAAATTTACCGATGAAGTAGAACAACTGACGAAAAAGCTCGCTCAAGCAAAACACAAGCAAAATTATACGGTGAGCAAAGAGCGTAAGAGTTTGCTCGATATGCCATTTTCTCGTGAGTTGACCAAAGCCGAACAGGCCGATTTAGGTCAATTGAAAAAGTCAGTTAAAGGTTTAATCGTGGTACACCCGATGACAACAATGGGCAAAGAACTGCGTTTAGAAGTGATGACTGGTTTCGCTCCAAAAACCTTCTAACCATCATTTTTTACGATCAAAAAGAGCCAGATTATCTGGCTCTTTTTGATCGTACCTGCGACTCAATAGCCCATAAGTTGCAATAAATTCTCGGCGGTGTGGATTGCCTCTTTGCGGTTAGCAATATTCAGTTTTTGGTATAGGTTGCGGATGTGGGTTTTTATAGTGGTTCCTGCGACATCCAACTCTTGTGCAATTTGTTCATTGCTAAACCCAGAGTAGATAAGCCCCAATACTTGCCATTCACGTTGAGTGAGTGGGCTGGTACGAACCAGTTCAGGAATATTTGGGTGATTAACCAGCTTCTCAACAAACTCTTCGTCGAAATGGACTGATCGGCTGCGCTGAGTGGTAGAGATCTCTTTCATTAACTGTTGTGCGCGGTGGCGTTCCAGATCTCCCAATTCGGATCGGCTAGAGAGTTTTTCCAACAAGTGGCCGATCTGCGAACCATCGATTAAAAAGTTACCCACCATACCCGTCTGATTGGTTAGCTGTAGCGCCTCTTTGAGTTTTTCTTTCGCCACTTCTTCATTGTGCACTGTGGTGGCTAGAACGGCTTCGAGGATCAAATTACGGTTTAGGTCAGTAATCAACTGATAAGTTTGCGCTTCGTGCTGCATAAACGTCAAAGTTTGAGTCGCATCTTCCAAATGACCTAAGTGAATCTGAACTCGAGCAATATTGCGCCATTGAAGCTGTGAAAAGTGATTGCATGCTTTTTCTGGTCGAATGGTGGTCTTGAGCCACTGCAACATTGCTTCATCATTGCCACGAGCTTGCCAAAATAGAATCAGTGAGAGCGAAGCATTCGCCGTCCAGTCTACGTGATAAGTCGATTGTTTTAGTAAGTGCTGTATTTGTTCGATGAACTTACCCGCTTTATCGAGTTCACCGCGGCCAATAGCAATACGTGCCAGCATAGAATAACTGTGCAGATGTTTGCTTGGAGAGTGGTTGCCCAATACGCGTAGTCCTTTATAAGCGCATTCTTCCGCTTCATCCAAGCGGTTCCAGCACCACAGGATTTGGGCACGTATCCGTAGTAAGAACTCATGCAATGGCACTTGCTGCAATTGCTGCTCTTCAATTAATTTGAAGGCAATATCCTGCACTTCAAAAGCGGCTTGCACATAACCTTGGGCAATCAAGATCTCGCTTTGCTGTAGTAATGCCCATAGCGCTTGATGGTAAACCTGATACTGGCGTGCCAGCTTTTCGGTTTGTTGCATCATCGAGAGTGCACGGCTTAATTGACCGAGCACGTGGTTCACTTCGCCGACGACTGAAGTGGCGACAATACGACTGCGGTAAACGGTGTGATCCAGTTGGCTCAGTGCTAACTCCGCAAGTTCTAAGGCTTTTTCTGGCTCATTTTGGTTGATCGCGACTTGAGCACGTAGGGCATTGAATTCGCCTTGTTCTTTGGTGCTTAGCTGAACATTGAGCGCTTTCATCTCGTTGGTCGATTTGGTTAGCAGATCCCCAACGTCAAAGTAGCGGTGCTGACTTTGAGCCAGCCAAGCTTGTAGCATACACAGTTTAGGCTCGCGATAGAGTTGGGCCGGAGAGAGTTGGTTAATGGCCTCTTCGAGAGCCAAAAGCTCGCCTTGGTTGAACATCTTCCAGCCAAATTGCGTCAAGATAGTAGCGAGTAAGTCAGTATCGTTGGCGAGAGTGGCGTGACGCAACGCTTGATGAGGTGTGGCTTCTTGCAACCAAGCGTGCGCGGCGGCACGGTGTAGATCGTGTTCCTGCTGCGGGATGCGCGCCAAGCGTTCATGAGAGAGGAATTCCGCAAATAAGTTGTGGAACCGGTACCAGTTGTGCTCACCTTCCAGTGGATAAATGAATAAACCATAGCGGTTGAGCGACTCAATCATGCTCAGCGCGTCGTCACGTTTGGTGAGTGCAGAGACTAACACGTCATTAAAGTGATCGAGCACCGAGCATTGCATCAAAAATTGGCGCGTTTCTTTATCCAGCAGATCAAACACTTCCTCAACTAAGTAATCCCATAAATGTGCATGATTAAACTGCGATACCGACTCCGCTGTTTGAGCCAACGTGCGCTTTTGGTGCTGTGCTTGTAAGGCAATCAATTGCAGTGCAGAGGGCCAGCCTTCGACATAGGTGCACAAGTTGTTGGCAGTATCATCATCCACGCCATCAGAGACCCGTTGATTAAAGAATCGTGTTGTTTCTTCGGTATCAAAGGCGAGTAGCTCGTTACCAATTTCGATCATCAAATCGCGTACGCGCAAGTTGGCCGTGCCTAATGGTGGTGTGGCACGGCTAGTGACGACCAGCGTTAGGTTGTCTGGCATGTGTTTGAGGAAAAAGCGCATCGCTTCGTGGATATCGTCATCGGCGATCAAATGGTAATCATCGAGAACCACATAGCACTCTTTGTTAAAGCCAGACATTTCCGAAAACACTTCACTAAATAGCGAGTGTAAAGAAGAGAACTGGCGTCGCTCGGCCAGTTTCTGGGCATTTGGACAACTTTGCTGAGTCGCTTTATTAATCGCTTGCAGTAAGTAGTTGATAAATCGGAACGCATCATTGTCGCTTTCATCGATGCTATACCAACCCACATTGGTTTTGTCTGATAACCATTGCGCTGCCATGGTGGTTTTTCCATAACCTGCAGGCGAGCGAAATAGCACGAGTTTGTAGCAAGGTGCTTGGGCAAGCAGCTCTAACACACGCGGGCGAACGATGGCGTTGTGTAGGCGGCCGGGACGAGTAAGCTTAGAAGGTATCCACATCTTCCAGATTCCATTTATTGTTCTTGTTACTGACTTAAAAGCTGATCGCAGCTTTGGAGGTGCTTAGTAAGAAGAGCATCATTATTTAGGAGTACACAAGTGAACTATCACTCATTTTGTGTGGATGTTACTTGATGTCGTGACGCACGTTTATTGATCCATCCCGAGATTCTTGCAGGATTCACATTTACTCATCATCTACGCCCTGTAATTGTGACTTGAATCACTAAAACTTCTTTGTTATGCGCTATATAAAAACTGAGCATGTACAAAATCTCATGTAATTTGTAAATGAAGCTCATTTTTTTGAGAGCCAATTCTCATATTGAGAGATTGATATTCCCGATCGAAACCTTAGCGTCATGAGCGGTATTTAGGCTAGTGAGCAAGGTGATGTGATCACAATCACTGCTTATGAACCGCTATGTGCAACGAATGAGAGATAGATCACTGCGACTCTGGTGCTCGCCCTCTACGCCCTGAGCCCTCCTCCTAAACGAGGTCATTTTTAGGAGGATGCCGACCTTGCGTAGCTGATGCACGATATGCCGAAGATGAATTAAAACGACTAAGTGAGATTTCGCTAATGAAACCTACGCAACAGAAGAAGTTTGATAAAGCTTCGTTCCAAGACAACGTAAAGAAACACCTGACTGCCACCTACGCTACCACCATTGAAAATGCAGATAGCCGTTCATGGTATCTTGCAATGGGGCGCGCACTGGCTGAATTAACGATGTTTGATCTACTCGAAACTGAGCAAGACGAGCGCATTGTTAACGCTAAGGGTCTGAACTACTTATCACTTGAGTTCTTGATTGGCCGTTTAACGGGCAACAACCTCATCAGCATGGGCCTGTATGAGCAAATCACGGAAGCGATGGCTGATTTAGGTCAGAACCTAACGGATTTATTAGAAGAAGAACGTGATCCATCCTTAGGTAATGGTGGTTTAGGGCGACTTGCGGCATGTTTCATGGATTCGTGCGCTGCGCAAGAGTACCCAACCGTAGGCTATGGTTTACATTATGAATATGGTTTGTTTAAGCAATCTTTTAGTGAGGGCCACCAACAAGAAGCTCCTGATGAGTGGCGTTGTGTTGAAGGCTACCCGTGGGAAGTGGCACGACCACATCTAGCACAAGAGATTGGTTTTTACGGCCATGTTGACGTTATCAATGACAATGGTGTGGAAAAACGCCGTTGGATTCCGAGTATGTTTGTCCAAGCAATGCCTTGGGATTTACCGATCGTCGGCTATGAAAGCGACACGGTTTACCCACTTCGTTTATGGGAATGTCGCGCAATTGCGCCTTTCTCACTGGCTGATTTCAACAACGGTAACTACTTTGAAGCACAGCATGCCTTGATTGATGCAGGCAACATTACCAAAGTACTTTATCCAAACGATAACCACGAAAAAGGCAAGACACTGCGTTTGATGCAGCAATATTTCCATAGCGCGGCGTCAATGCGTGACATTTTGCGTCGTCATGCGGCGGCGGGTCATGACATTGCTGATCTTCCTAAATATCAAACCGTTCAGCTAAACGATACTCACCCAACGATTTCCATTCCTGAATTGATGCGTATCTTGATTGATGAGAAAGGCATGGGCTGGGATGAAGCATGGGCGATCAGCTCAAAAACGTTCGCCTACACCAACCATACGCTACTGCCTGAAGCACTCGAAACGTGGAGCGAGTCGTTGATCCAGCGTTTGCTTCCTCGCCATATGGAAATCATTTACGAAATCAACCACCGCTTCCTGCAAGAAGTACGAGCCAAGTGGCCGGGTGATGTGTCGAAACAGCAAAAACTCTCCATCATTCAAGATGGTTTCCACCGTGTAGTGCGTATGGCAAACCTTTGTGTGGTTGGCTCTTACGCTGTGAACGGTGTGGCGGCGCTGCACTCGGAGTTGGTAAAACGCGATCTTTTCCCAGAATTCCACGAGCTTTACCCAACACGTTTGCACAACGTAACAAACGGCATTACGCCGCGTCGCTGGTTGAAATTTTGTAACCCAGGTTTGTCGGCGCTTATTTCGGAAAAAATTGGCACTGAGTGGCCAGCGCACCTTGACCAGCTAGAAGCGATTGCGCAATACGCTGACGATGCGAAATTCCAAAAAGAGTTTATGGCGGTTAAGAAACACAACAAGCAGCGTCTGGCTGATTGGGTATCAGAGAACATGGGTATTGAGCTTGATACCAATGCCATCTTTGATGTGCAGATCAAACGCTTGCATGAATACAAACGTCAGCATTTGAATATGTTACATATTCTCTCTTTGTATCATCGTTTAGTGAATGACCCAACGTTCGATATGACGCCGCGCGTGGTGTTCTTCGCGGCTAAAGCGGCACCGGGTTACCACCTAGCTAAAGAGATCATCTACGCCATCAATAAAATTGCGGAAAAAGTAAATAACGATCCGCGCATTGGTAACAAGCTAAAAGTAGTTTTCATTCCTGATTACCGCGTGAGCATAGCTGAAATCATCATTCCTGCTGCCGATGTATCCGAGCAAATTTCTACCGCAGGTAAAGAAGCATCCGGTACCGGTAACATGAAAATGGCGCTAAATGGTGCTCTAACCATAGGTACGATGGATGGTGCAAACGTGGAAATTCGTGAGGAAGTGGGTGATGACAACATCTACATCTTCGGTTTGGAAGTGGACGGAGTCGAAGCATTAAAAGCCAGTGGTTATAACCCATATGATTACTACAATGCGGATCCGCTGCTTAAGGCTTCACTGGATTTGTTGGTGGGTGAAGAGTTTACCCCAGGCGCTCCGGGTAAATTGAAAGCCACGTTCGATAGCTTGCTTGATGGTGGTGATCCATACCTAGTGCTGGCTGACTTCGCTTCGTATGTACAAGCGCATCAGGCGATGGACAAGCAGTACCGTGACCAGGCTGGCTGGGCGAAGAAAGCGATTCTTAACACCGCGTTGGTGGGTAAGTTCAGCTCTGACCGCAGTATCCGTGACTACGTTAACAACATCTGGAAATTAGAAACCGTTAAACGTTAATTTTCAAGTAAGCCAAGGCCTTAGGGCCTTGGCTCTATGATGACTCATTATAATAAAACCCTACCCATTTGAAGGGGAAAGAAGTCCCTTCGGAGAAAGCGATGAAACAACTAAACGCATTAAAACAAGTAGCGGCGATGGCGAACATTGCCGACAGCTACATAAGCGCGTGGGGCGACGAAGCGAAAGTGGAAGATGAAACCATTATCCGCTTATTGGCGTCTTTGGGCTATGACACAACCAATGATGAAACTCTGCTGAAATCAGCAGAAAAGAAACACAAAAAAGATGTATTAGATCCTGTTCTCGTTATTCGTGAAGGTGAAGCGGTGGAAGTGCCACTTTATCTAGGTGCCAGCGCACGTGAAAGCGAATTTAACTGGCGCTTAGAAACCGAGCAAGGAGAGGTACTTGAAGGCTATCTTCAATCGCAAGTCGTTCGTGATGAACGCGCTGAGGGTGGCCCTTTAGTGTTTGCATTGCCAAGCGATTTGGCATGGGGATATCACAAACTGTTGGTGACACGGAAACGCCGTAAAGCACCGTATGAGCTCACGCTGATAGTGACGCCAAAAGCCTGTTACAAACAAGCACCTATTACTGAAGGTAAAAAATTGTGGGGCCCGAGTGTGCAGCTTTACACGCTGCGTACTCAGCACAACTGGGGTATTGGTGATTTTGGCGACTTAAAACAGTTAGTGGCGGATATTGCCTCTCGTGGCGGCGATTTTGTCGGCCTTAACCCGATTCATTCTCTCTTTCCTGCAAACCCTGAAGGAGCGAGTCCTTACAGCCCATCGTCACGCCGTTGGCTCAATATTTTATACATTGACGTGAGTTCAGTGCCTGAATTTGCTTTGAGTGCGGATGCGCAGCAAAAAGTAGGCAGTGCGGAGTTTCAGCAACGTCTTCAGAAAGTACGTGAAGCGCATTGGGTAAACTATACAGAAGTTGCAACATTAAAAATGAGTGTCTTGCCACTCCTGTTCACCGAATTTAAAAAACGCCATTTAGATAAAAATAGCGATCGCGCACAAGCCTTTTTGAATTTCGTTGAAGAAGGTGGTGAGAGCTTAGTGCACCAAGCGGCATTCGATGCGCTGCATGTCGATTTACATGCCCAAGATCCGAATGTATGGGGTTGGCCGGTTTTCCCTGAAAAATATCGTCGTTTTGAAAACAGCGCAGTACAGAAATTTATCGAAGACAATCAAGATAAAGTTCACCTATACATGTACTTGCAGTGGATTGCTGATGGCCAAATTAATGAAGCCCAAGCACTCGCGGAAGAAAAAGGCATGGCGGTCGGCTTATACCGCGACCTTGCGGTGGGTGTGGCTGATTCTGGCTCTGAAACTTGGGCTGATGCCGGTAACTTGATTTTAGACGCCAGCATTGGCGCACCGCCCGATATTCTTGGGCCACTGGGTCAAAATTGGGGCTTACCACCGCTTAATCCACAAGTATTACAATCAACCGCTTACGATGCTTATATCAAGCTGCTGCGCGCCAATATGAAACATTGTGGTGCGCTGCG
Source organism: Vibrio sp. V23_P3S9T160 (assembly GCF_963886625.1). Lineage (NCBI taxonomy): Bacteria > Pseudomonadati > Pseudomonadota > Gammaproteobacteria > Vibrionales > Vibrionaceae > Vibrio > Vibrio sp. V23_P3S9T160. The sequence continues at coordinate 5,697 of NZ_CAWPDB010000011.1, read as the reverse complement.
CATTGACCATGTACTTGGTTTACTGCGCTTGTGGTGGGTACCAAAAGGTGAAAATGCCACTAAGGGTGCTTACATCTACTACCCAGTACAAGATATGCTCGCGATTTTAGCGTTGGAATCTCACCGCCATCAATGTAGCGTGATTGGCGAAGATTTGGGTACAGTACCTGATGAAATCGTCGATATTTTAGCCGACGCGGGTGTTCACTCTTATAAAGTGTTCTTCTTTGAAACCGCAGACGATGGCGGCTTTATCTCACCGAAACATTACGCCGCTCAGTCGATGTCGGCACTGTGCACACATGATATGCCAACGTTGCGTGGTTTCTGGCATTGCGATGATCTCAAAATGGGGAGCGAAATTGGTTTGTACCCCGATCAAGCCCAGCTCGAAGCCTTGTTTGAGGACCGTTTGAAATGTAAACAAGGCATTTTGGATTCGGTGGCATGGCATGGTTATTTGCCTGAGGGTGTGGGGCGCGATGCAAGCCTTGTTCCAATGGATTCGTATTTAAGTGAGGCGCTGCAATTGCACGTTGCATCTGGCGCATCGACCTTGTTAAGTATTCAGTTAGAAGATTGGTTGGAAATGGATAAACCCGTTAATATTCCGGGTACCGTTAATGAGTACCCTAACTGGCGTCGTAAACTTTCAATGAATTTGGATGAAGTATTTGCGCGTGATAATGTCAATCGCATTGCTGCACGTTTAACGGAAGTGCGAGCGAGTGTAAGTAAATAATCACTTACTGAATAAACCTTGATGTGACTTAGTGTTATCTTTCTTAATCATGGCATGAAGAATTTTAGTCTAGGTCACTCAATGTAACAGCAGAGTTCGGTACACTGAACCTCGCTAGTATGCCCGCCATTTTAGCGGGCATTTTTATACGTTTAAAGAAAGTTAGGTTAGGAGTAGGGATATGAAAACAAAAAAGCTTTCAAAGCTAAAGCAGGCATATAGCCAACTTTCCCATGCATCATTTACAGATCCATTCTCATTTTTAGGCCCTTACCTTGCACCCGATCAAGGTGCGCTACGCGTTTGGATGCCGGGTGCCGAAAAAGTTGAGCTGGTGGTGGAAAATCAACCCCGCATTCTACTTGAGCGTGAAGATGAGTCGGGTTTCATCCTCAAATCAGACATTGATCTACGTTTTACCCACTACCAATTGGCGGTCGATTGGGCAGGTGTCGAACAGCTCATCGATGACCCATATCAGTACCATGGTTTATACGCTGAATATGATGATTTACATACGCCGAAATCGATGTATCACCACATGGGTTCGCAGTTCGTGACCATGGAACGTGGTGGTAAACAAATCTCAGGTATCCGTTTTTTAGTCTACGCACCGCATGCAAAAGCGTGCAGTTTGATTGGCGCATTTAACCAATGGGACGGACGTCGTAATCCAATGCAGCGCCTTGATTACGGTATCTGGGGAATTTTCATGCCCGACTTACCCGAAGGTACGCAATACAAATTTGAATTGAAAGGGCCTCATGGTGAAGGGTTACCGCATAAAGCCGATCCTTGGGGTCACTATGCCGAGCAGTACCCTTCATTTGCCTCGGTAACATACGATCATCGTCGCTATGAATGGCAAGACAGTACGTGGCAAGCTCGCCCCATCACCGAAAAGCGCAAGCAAGCGCTCTCTTTCTATGAGTTGCACGTGGGCTCTTGGCGTCGTAATTCGGCGGGTGAATTTTTAAATTATCGTGAGTTGGCCGATCAACTGGTGCCTTATTTGGTCGATTTAGGCTATACCCATGTAGAGCTTATGCCCGTTTCTGAGCATCCATTCTATGGTTCTTGGGGCTATCAACCTGTTGGCTTATTTGCGCCAACGAGCCGTTTCGGTACGCCTGATGATTTTAAATATTTCGTTGATCAATGCCACCAAGCCGGCCTTGGTGTGGTGCTCGATTGGGTTCCCGCACATTTTCCTGCCGATAGTCATGGCTTAGCCAATTTTGATGGCACTCCTTTATTCCATGACCCTGATCCACGCCGCGGCTGGCATCAAGATTGGAGTTCGTATATTTACGACCTTGGCCGCGAACATGTGCGCCGTTTCTTAGTCTCGAATGCGTTATATTGGTTTGAACAGTTCCATATCGATGGCATTCGAGTAGACGCCGTTGCTTCGATGCTCTATCTCGACTACTCACGCAGCCATGATCAGTGGATCCCAAATGTGGATGGCGGCAGAGAAAATTACGATGCGATTGCCACCTTAAAGTGGATGAACGAAGAAGTGTACAAACACTTCCCGAATGCTATGACCATTGCTGAAGAATCAACAGCTTTTCCCGGCGTTTCAGCGCCAACCTTTATGGGTGGCTTAGGCTTTGGTTTCAAATGGAATATGGGCTGGATGCATGACAGTTTGGCCTATATAAAAGAAGATCCTGTCCATCGTAAATACCATCACAACGTCATCACCTTCCCGTTAGTCTATGCACACAGTGAAAACTATGTGTTGTCGCTATCGCACGATGAAGTGGTGTATGGAAAAGGTTCGATCCACAACAAAATGCCCGGCGATGAGTGGCAACAAACGGCAAACTTGCGTGCTTATATGGGTTACATGTATGGCCAGCCGGGTAAAAAACTCAACTTCATGGGCACTGAATTTGGTCAAACGGCAGAATGGAATCATGATGACCAACTTCAGTGGTTCTTATTGCAGTTTGAACGCCATCAAGGAGTGCAGAATTTAACGCGAGATCTCAATAAGATGTATCAAGCCGAGCCTGCACTTTTTGAGTTAGACAGTGAGCCTCGTGGCTTTGAGTGGCGCTTACAAGATGCGGCCGATGCGAGCATTCTTGCGCATGAGCGCATGAGTGACTGTGGTGAACGTATTTTAATTATCACCAATTTTACCCCTGTTCCTCACCAAGCGTTTCGTTTAGGTATGCCTGTCAAAGGTGAGTATCAATTACTGCTTAATACAGATGATAGACACTATGGCGGTAGCGGTTTTGAAGTCAAAAACCGTGTACTGACTGAAAACGTTGAGAGTGAGGGTTTAGACCAATCTATTTTGGTCTGTGTACCGCCACTGGCAACTCTCTACTATAAGCTAGAGACAAGGGTATAGTTGTCAACCCCATTGCAATTTAATGAGTTGAAGGGTTTCTTGTGAAGTCTCAACATCAAAATCCCGATTTACAGTGTGAATCGGGATTTTTACATCTGGCTGTCTCAGAATGAGGGTAAGTTTTTACCCATCGAAGCAATATCTTGCTCATGCTGGGCAGGTTTTTGCTCAATCAAAAATACATACAATATAAGTGTTTGATTTTAAATGGTAATAGAGTTGGCACTGACTTTGCTCTATGACGAGTGAACTTGTTTCATACCATTCATCATTAAAGTAAGGAATTTGCAATGCCAACTCCATGTTATATCTCTATCGAAGGCGAAACTCAGGGCCTGATCACTGCTGGTGCTCTGTCTACTGATTCAATCGGTGATGCGTTCGTTGAAGGTCATGAAGACCAAATGTTGGTTCAACAATTTGACCACGTTGTAACTGTACCGACTGATCCACAATCAGGTCAGCCTTCTGGTCAACGTGTTCACAAACCATTTAAATTCACCGTAGCGCTAAACAAAGCGGTTCCTCTTCTTTATAACGCACTGGCGTCTGGCGAGAAGATGAAATCGGTTGAGCTAAAATGGTACCGCACTTCTATCGAAGGTAAGCAAGAGAACTTCTTCACTACTACACTCGAAAGCGCGTCTATCGTGGACATTCACTGTGAAATGCCACACTGCCAAGATCCAGCGAACGGCGACTTCACACAAAACGTTACGGTTTCTATGTCTTACCGTAAAATCCTGTGGGATCACGTGAATGCGGGTACTTCAGGCTCTGACGACTGGCGCAAGCCTGTTGAAGCGTAATCACGCTTAGTTTTTGGGTCGCTCACTCGTGTTTCATGTCCTTGGGGTGAGTGGCCCACACCAAAACCTTAAGCTCAGTACGTAGCCTAGTTATGTATTGAGCTTAAGGTTTTTCGACATTCAAATGTGGAAGGTAAAAAGATGGCAAGGTTAAGTTTTAGGCTCACCGTGGAGGGTTTGGCAGACGACACGTTAGTGGTACGTGAATACCAAGGCGTGGAATCGCTGTCTGATAGCGCGCAAGCGGGCCTGCATTGCTACGGTTTTCGCTATGAGATAAAACTGGCCAGTCGCCAATCTGGCTTAACGGCGCTGGAGCTGGTGGACAAAACCGCTCAGCTTGAGATGTTGCGTGATGGCCTTGTCGTGCAGCGCGTGCACGGCATTGTGCGCCAGTTCAGCAAAGGTGACATCGGCCATCATCACACCTTTTACTCACTTACCTTAGTCCCGGCATTAGAGCGGCTATCACTGCGCCAAAACAGCCGTATTTTCCAGCTCAAAACCGTTCCCGAAATCCTCTCCATCGTACTGCAAGAAATGGGCATTAACGACTACGCCTTCTCGCTGAAGCGCGAGTGTGCACAGCGTGAATTCTGCGTGCAGTACCGTGAGACGGATATCGACTTCTTGCACCGCTTAGCCGCCGAAGAAGGCTTGGTGTATCACTTCATTCATGAAGAGGGGAAACACACCCTCTTTTTCAGTGACGACAGCCAAAGCCTGACGAAGCGAGAAACGCCTATCCCTTACAACGCCCTCGTAGGTGGCGTGGTGGAGAGCCCTTATGTGTCGCAATTAACGCAACACAGCCAAACTGAAGTGAGCCACAGCGCGCTGCAAGATTACAGCTTTAAAAAGCCGAGCTACTCGTTTGCTCAGCAAGCGCAAGGGCGCGAGATGGATTACCAGCAAGCGACCTACGAGCACTTTGATGCACCGGGTCGCTTTAAAGACGACATCAGCGGCAAAGCCTTTAATCAAATTCGCTTAGAGTACCTACGACGAGAAGCGCGTACCGCGAGCGGAAAAAGTAACCACCCCGGTTTACAAGCGGGCACAAAGTTCGACTTACAAGAGCATCTTGACGACAGCGCGAACCGCGACTGGGTTGTAGTGCAAGTGCATCATCAAGGGCGTCAGCCACAAGCATTGGAAGAAGAGGGCGGCAGTGGCGCGACCACGTACAGCAACCAATTCACGCTCATTCCTGCTGATGTCACGTGGCGTGCGACACCGCAAGCCAAACCTCAAGTGGATGGCCCTTGCATGGCATTGGTGGTGGGGCCTGATGGCGAAGAAATCTTCTGTGACGAACATGGCCGCGTCAAACTGCATTTCCCGTGGGACAGATATTCCAACGGCGATGAACACAGCTCATGCTGGGTGCGCGTCTCACAAGGTTGGGCTGGCAGCCAATATGGCATGATAGCCATTCCGCGCATTGGTCATGAAGTCATCGTCTCGTTTCTCAACGGCGACCCAGACCAACCGATAGTGACAGGCCGTACCTACCATGCCACCAACAAAGCGCCGTACACACTGCCGGATAACAAAACCAAAACCGTGCTGCGCAGTGAAACGCACCAAGGAGAAGGGTTTAACGAGCTGAGTTTTGAAGACCAAGCGGCGCAAGAGAAAATCTACCTACACGCGCAAAAAGACTTAGATGCCTTGGTGCTCAATGACGCCACGGCGCACATCAAGCACGACCAGCACCTCACGGTGGATAACGACCAGTTCACGTACGTTAAACATAACCAGCACCTCACGGT
>NZ_CAWPDB010000010.1:0-11701 GCF_963886625.1 Vibrio sp. V23_P3S9T160 | reverse complement strand
TCAAAATCTTCATGATCAATATAATAGGAATTGAGAATTTCTAATAATTCATTTTCTCCAGCGTCATTTCCAAATAAATTTTTATCTTTTAAATTTACAACGATCATCCATTTTCCTATTAACGCTAACTAGACAACATAAGCCGTCTTTTGTGCCTCTATTATGAAGACGTTACTAATAAAATTCAATTATTAATCAATGTGTTAGTTCTAATTTTTGGAGCTTAGGTAGCGATGTGTAGCCTAAACCAATGCACTCGTCACTTCGGATAACTTAAAGTAAGGCTAATTGACACTAGTAGCGTATAAGTGAGCTTTCACACTAAACGATTTTGGGGCATTTTCGTGTTTCATGCCCCGTCGGCACACCTTTGGACAGTAATGAGTTGCGCTAACAGTTTGAAATCACTTCAATCAGATAAAGAAAACTATGTGGATGCCTTGATCGTTTGTTATGATGTTTCGAATTTTATCCCTGAATTTTTTCGTAACAGTTATTACATAAGCGTTGTTTTATGTAAGCTAAGTGGTTTGTATCAATTGGCCGATTACAGTGCGGGCAACTGAAAGCCTCACCAATCTCCATAAGAAACTTTTGAAAGAAGCTGTCCTCGAGAGAAATTCTACGAATCTCTCTGAGTTCTTTTAAATTCAAATTTTCTAGAGTGGAAGCATCTAATTTATTTTTTGATATGTTGAGTGAGTTATAACAACCATAATCTATTGAAAACACATTATATGAAGTGCCTGAATGGTCTTTATGAGAATATCCTTTTTTCCTTAAATGCATAACTCTAAAATCAATCAAATTTTGCATATGTTTATTCTTTGTATGTTTTTCCTGAACTAAAAAGTGAATTGATTTTTTGTTTTCAATTACTTCTTTAACGATTTCAGTTAATAACTGTCTTTCTATAGGATGCTTATCTATTTGTTCTTTTTTGTCAGTTTCGTACCATTCAGAATTAGCAGATCTTAAATTTTTCACACTAATTCTCTTTGAAGAAGGTCCAGAAGATAGCAAAAATTTATCATATGAATCTATAAATAAATTCATAAAATCCCGAGGTATTCCTGCACTGGCAACTAATATTTCATTCATGGCAACGTTTGCAAAAAACAAATTAATTATTTTATCTTTTTCCGTTTTATTATCCTTTAACAAACCGTCTATCGATGATGGGTCTATCGAGTATAGATGTTTATAGATGAGATCATTAAAAAAGTTTCTAGTTTCTGACTTGTTGACTTCGAAAACATAGCGCATATCAAGTGGATAACCAAAAATATCTCCGCCATCTTCAAGTCCAAAAAACTTCTCTTCTGTCTTAATTCCTAAATTTGTTCTATTCGGAATTGCTGCAATTTTTAGAGTAACTGGAATTGCTGAAAAGCTTTTCTTAAGTATTTCAGCCAAATATATTTGAGTGCTCATTTCAATTTCAGACCACTCATCAATAATTAAGGTAATACGTCTCAATGACAACGACTCCAATATATTTTCTATTTCATTGGTAATATCCAATATAGATATATATGAATTCATTTTTTTGTCACCAGATACTTTTGTTTGCAAATCTTTTTTTGCTGATAACTCTGGGTTTCTAGATATTTTTGCCGAACCACCTAAGCTTTTAATTTCCTCCTCAGAGACTGTTAATGATGTTGGTTTGACAAATTTCCTACCATCAAACTCTAGATATATACTTTTAAATTTATCAAGTAAATCTAGTTCTTTTAATTTTAATACTTGGTCATTTACGCTGTCAAACTCGTTTATCCCACATATATGATTGATGTTTAATATCAATGTATGGGCCAACTCTTGCATTAGATATTTAAATATTAAAATGGAATTTATTTCTTGTGAACCTTGCTCTGATGACAACAAAGGAACTATACGTCGTATATCAATATAAATCGGAAAATTTTTATTCGAATAAAGATCGATAGCAATCTTTTCTTGTAGAGCTTTAAGTAAATGCGTTTTTCCTGAACCACGTCGTCCATAAATAATAGTATTATTTCTATTATTTATGTTAAGGATGTTTTCCGTTCCTGAATAAAGTTTAATATAGCTTTCGTACTCAATGTTTTCAGCTCTGACATTATCAGCTAAGCCTGAAACACAAGTTTTTATAGCCTCAGATTTTAAATTTAACATTTATATCCTTTATACTTTTATAGGTGATTAGCCTATTTTATTGCATAACAGTATCTTCTCAGCAGACATTGTCTTTACAAGATTTTCAGAAAATACATACGCCATAGCAGCAACATACTGTTCTATGAGTCTTCCATTCATAGATTGCAGAACATGTCTGTATAATCACAACTGCTCAATTAGGCCCATAATCTGTTATTAGTATATGTAGGTCAAGAACTGACATGTGAAAGTGGTCAGGAATCCTGAGCTAAACAGTTTTGGGGCAAAACTGAGGCAGCGCTTGCTCATCCCCCGACGTTGAAGAGTTTCAATGGTTGAAGAAATCAACGTTGTTATACGTGCCGTGGTGCGAACATGATGATACCCATGCCGATCAACGCTACCGTTACACCGACTATGTCCCATAAAGTTGGTCGAATACCATCAACTATCCACAGCCATAGTATTGCTACAAAAATATAAACCCCACCATAAGCTGCATAAACCCTACCAGCCGCTGTTGGGTGAAGAGAAAGTAACCAAGCAAATAGTGCTAGGGATAGAGCTGCTGGTAATAAAAGCCAGACAGATTTTCCGTCTTTCAACCAGAGATAAGGTAGATAACACCCCAATATCTCTGCTACTGCTGTAATAAAAAACAATCCGATAGTTTTTGCTTCTACCAACTCAATTTCCTCATATTATTTATGACCGATTTAGCACTGAATATGACAATTGTAACGATCTGCATATTTCGGAGCATTCCGATCAGTCATTTCCCCCCTATGTCAGCATAGTTGTCGCCTAGATTTTTAAGGAGATAACTATGCCCGCCAATTCAGTTCCAATTGATGTGAAAACGAAAGGTCAAACTTGGCTGTTACCACCATATAATTGGTCCCATCGAAGAATTGCTAAAGAATTAGATGTGAGTCCTTCCGTGGTATCTAAGTGGAGAAATGAACTTGTTGAAAGTGGCCTATTGTCTACAGAGCCGCCGTTAGAAAATACTACTACTGATTATTCAGCGGAGCAGAGATTTTTCATAGTGATTGAAACTGCAACAATGTCTGAACGCGAGTTAGCTGAATACTGTAGGTCTAAAGGGTTATTTGTCGATGACGTTAAAACCTGGCGAGCACTGTCTATCAAGGCGCAGAGTACAACATCGGCTTCAATGTCACACAAAGAAAATAAGCTACTACGTGATGAACGCAGAAAGGTAAAAGCGTTGGAGAAGGAGTTGGCACGTAAAGAGAAAGCACTTGCTGAAACCGCTGCGCTACTGGTTTTGCGGGAAAAGTTCAATGCCCTCTGGGAAATCAACGAGGAAGACTGATTCCTATCTCAGAGCGGCTTAAAATAGTCACACTTGTTGATGAAGCTGTACGTAAAGGGGCAACAAAGACAAAGGCTTGTTCCACCGTTGGGTTATCAATACGAACGTTCCAGCGTTGGACACGGAACTCTGCCGAAATCACAAGTGATATGCGTCAGCATCCTCGGCAGTACGAGCCTCATAATAAGCTATCAGAAGCCGAAAGGCAGCAGATATTAGATATCTGCAATACACCAAAGTATAGCGATTTACCTCCGAATATCATCGTTCCAATGTTAGCTGATGAAGGCATTTACATTGCCTCAGAGTCCACATTTTATCGTGTATTAAAAGCAAACAACCAGCTAGGTAAGCGAACTCGTAACAAAGCTGCCACAAGTCCTTCTCGACCAAAGGTTCAAAAAGCCTGCAAACCAAATCAGGTATGGAGCTGGGATATCAGTTATCTGCCATCAAAAATACGAGGGAAGCACTATTACCTCTATTTGATAATGGATATCTTCAGTAGAAAAGTAGTCGGTGCAGAAGTGTATGATCAGGAGCTAGGCGAATATGCAGCGGAGTTACTCCAAAGAACAACATGGCGGGAAAAGTGTATGCAAGGCAACATTACTTTGCACTCTGACAACGGTGCTCCTATGAGAAGTTACACCATGCTTGCAAAGATGTATGACCTTGGGATTGCAAGCTCTTACTCTAGGCCAAGAGTAAGCAATGACAACCCATACTCTGAGTCGTTGTTCAAAACAATAAAGTATTGTCCTTCATGGCCAATGGATGGGTTTTCTTCCATTGAAGACGCTCGGTGTTGGGTTGGTAATTTTGTTGATTGGTATAACAATGAGCATAAACACAGTGGCATAAAGTATGTAACACCTCACCAGAGGCATTGCGGGGAGGATAATGAAATTCTCCGACAGCGTATGCAAATCTACCGACGTGCTCAATTGACTCATCCAGGCAGATGGAGTCGGCAAACGAGAGACTGGAGTTATATCGATGAGGTGTACTTGAACCCTGAAAAGTGTGCAGCGTAATCATTCACGTTACTAAATTGTAAAAAAGACGACAACTTGCTTGAAAAACAGCGGAAACGAGCGATCGCAATCACCGAAATACGCACGATCAGCTCTCAATGATGCAGTCTTTTGGTTATTGCTTCAATTTATGAACCCAGACACAACAAAGAACAACTGATAAATTTCTTAAAGGCAACATTTCGCCCTGACACGGTTCCACCGTTCATCAGAGATAAGTTTTATTAGGGCTACGCATAGTACAGTTGACAGTAGTGCTCTTTGTCGTAAAGAAGGAATGGGGCAAAACCAAGCTAGCTCTGTATTAGGTAGAATATAATTCACACTATCAGCATTTGATTTTTGGTAAATCTTGCCAACGGGTGGTGTATTGAGGCGACAACATTTCACGCCGCATTTCCCATTTTTGAGTTATGCCTTGAGCAGCAAGGAAGATAGCATCACTCCCAAATCGATTGTTTAACGTGTCATACACATTCATAAGCTTAGGATTATTTTGGGTCAGGTTGAATAGATCGGGCTGCTCATGCTGCCCGTCAACTAAGTCAATCAGCCCAACACCAATTTTATAAAACCTCACATCCTCTTGGAATAACTGCTCAGCCAGCCGAGAGGCGGCTTGAGTTATCTGGGTTACATCAGCAGTAGGATACGCAAAACGATAAACCGCTCGGCGTGCCACAGGAAGAGAGTCAAATGGTGAACTGTTAGCGAAACAAAGCATCACTCGACACAGTGACTTTTGTTTTCGAGCCTTAAAGGAAGCAATATTTGCATGCTTGCACAACGCTTGTTGCAACGACTCAAGGTCAGTAATTCTCTGTCCTGCACTGCGGGTAGAAAATATTTGTTTTTTATCCGCTCTAGCCGTATCCCAGCCCTTACATTTTTGTCCATTGAGTTCACGTACTGTACGCTCCACTTCTACGTTAAACTCTTTTCTAATAAGTGCAGGAGGGTAATTGGCAAGCTTGAGCGCTGTATTAATTCCTATCATCTCTAATTGATGAGTTAGTTTCCTGCCTATACCCCATACCTCTGAGACATGCAGTTGCCCTAAAACCGCCTTACGCTCTCGTTCGCTATCTAAGACACATACCCCATTGTATCCTTCGATTTTTTTCGCAGCATGATTGGCCACTTTCGCGAGGGTTAGTGTTTGCCCAAACCCTACACATACGGGTAATCGACATTCACGCCAAACAGCGCGTCGTAATTTCATTCCGTGCTCTTTGAGAGAACGAACGGCTGGGAAACTATGCTCAAATGAAAGGAAAGACTCATCGATACTGTATATGTGTTGCTCAGGTGCGAAGCGACCAATAACCTGCATCATTTTGGCAGATAAATCCGCGTACAATTCATAGTTCGATGACAGAGCAATCACATCCTTCTGTTCACAAAGTGCCTTAACTTGAAAGTAGGGTTTGAATTTCTCTATGCCAGCATCCTTAGCTTGTCTATTAGCTGCGACAATACAACCGTCGTTGTTGGACAAAACTATCATCGGCTTTCCACGCCAATCGGGGCGGAAAACTTGCTCAGCGCTACAGTAGAAAGAGTTCGCATCAACCAAAGCAAACATTATTTTGTTCTCAACAATGGACTAACTCGGTGGCAGCGAATTGAGCGAGTTACAATACCTTCGAGGGAAAATTGATCAAATTCGTGGATAGGAACGGGCTGGTATCGCTCATTAGCAGAGAGTAGTAAACGACGATTGAGATCGATTTGTTTACAAATAAATTCCCCATTGAGGTTTGCTACTATGATATCGAGATCTTGTACATCTAATGAGCGATCTACAATGAGTAAATCTTTATCAAAGATACCCACATCTTGCATAGAATCTCCACATGCATACCCCAGAAAGGTGGCACAAGGATGCTCAATAAGAAGCTGGTCTAGATCTAAAGCTAGCTGAGTATATTCTTCAGCAGGACTCTCGAAGCCTGTGATACCTGCATGAGCAAAGATAGGGATGACTTTCATACAAAACAGATACTGTATATGGATACAGTGTATTGTATTTCAGATTAGACATTTTGCAACAGCGCAACGGAGATAAGATTGCTGTTTTTGTTTTCATCAAGAGAACTACTGATTGCCCAGTGAACCCAATATGAATTGTTTCAATTGGACGATGCTTGCGCATTCTTGGACAAACCTGAGCTAGCACACCTAGCTAGCTCGAAGATGGACAAAACTGTTTCAGCCAGCATTGACTGAAACGAAGATGGACAAAAGCTCGTTAGTTTTTATGCTCTAATGTAGTAGCTTCGGATAAAGTAAAATAAGGGAAACGGATAAATTTATACGATCAGTTACGAATACATATAAATTTCTCACAGGCTCACGGCTGAAAACTCAAAATGTGTTTGAGACTGAACATTAGGAAAAAGCGTAAATACACTTCTTGCTACGACAGTTATCAACAACAGCCATGTCGGAAATTGGTTTGATGTGATTTTTGACACCAAAGCTTCGTTCGAGAAATAGACTATCTCTCCCTTAAAAAATATAGGCCCGTCATACAGTGGAATCAACTCAGGTAGCTGGTACTGCGGTAACTCGAAATCAATCAGTTTGCTTGCAATCGCCAGCAAACTCTTGCCGCAAGATTGTGATTCAAGACTCTCAGCCAAATGAGCTAAAAACAAGCATTCTGTGATGCACTCACCATGCTTTTCATACAACTTGTTTATATCTTCACCATCGTCGGTGATAAAGTACTGAATGTGCGTGTAGTGTTCGGCTAAGCGAAAAGTTTTGTTGGACATAAAAACTCTCTCCATGTGGTTGGAGAGAGTATGCATTAAGGATGCGACAAGAGTTGTCGTTTAGGCGAAAACCATGGTATCTACAGGCAAGAATCCAATTCTATATTTGAGGGATGCCCCATAAAGATTTAACGAAACACCCTCAATTGTAGCGACTTCATCAGTTGGTTTTGTATCAACACCAACAAAGAAAACCCCTAGATTTTTATATTTTTGTCCTGACTCAGATGCACACTCTAACGCATCTTTATAACTGTCCATATGGGTTAGCCATTTTTCAATATCGACCTTCATCTCACTTACAATAGCGCCAGTGTTGCTTCGCTTAAATTCAATTAAGTAGTAGGCGTTTGAAGCTTGGTCAGATGAAATCCAAAAATCGGGGATGATGTATTTATTCTGTTCATCATTCACATCGTAATTAGGCGACTTAGTAATAATTTTATACTCGCGATACCAGTCAAAATTTTTCTTTTCCTCACCATATACTTTAGTTTCAAGGTAATTAGCAAACTCAACTTGCAACCAACCTTCCCATCCTGAAATCTTGCACTTTCCGATGGTAGAAATCGCCTTTTGAACATGCTTTTCCTGGAAAAAGCCATGAATACACTCAAAAACTTGTTTTTCGTTCATCTCTAATCCTCATACCACGATAGACTATCTCTAAGGGTTTCTTTTATTTCTTCACGTAATGCCAACGGCTCTAACACTGTCGCGTGGTTACACACAGATAGCAGCCAATGGCGCAATTCATCGGTGTCATCCACGTTTGCGTGAACGACAAAATCGTCATCTTTGGGTTCTATTAATTGGTCTTCACTCAGAGGTGTTTCATCAAGGATTCTTGCAAATACTGGCGTAACCCATAGTGTAATCAGCAGGTTATCTAAACTTCGGGTAACCCCCATTTCCCCATGCTGGACGTATTTCTCCAGCGAGAAAGCTTCGTCAATAATCGCAGGGAAGTATGAATATTCTGCGCTTATCACACGGTTAAACGACAACTGGCGAACATCGCTGTAGCCATCAAATTTCCCAACCAGATAATTGCGCTCACCGCGCACGACAATGCCACAAGGGTGAAACAGTAGTCGTTGTTCTTTTTCAGAGGACATTGAGCGATATACCAACCTGATGCATTTTTCTTCCAGCACCGCTTTGTAAATGACGTTTATCGTTTCAGCATCGAGCTTTGCAGGAAGCAAAGGCATCCCTTTGGGGTGAATATACACTTTTCGAGGCCAAAGCCCTTGCGGCGTTTTATTTTCATATCGAAGGTAGTACCTTGCACCATTGAAGTGGGATTCCAAATTTCTGAGCAAGGATGGAGGAAAAGCCTGCTCAAGGTATTTTTCAGCAAGATTCAGGGTGATAGCGGTACTCAAGTCCATCTTCGTTAAACCAAAATCAAGTCCTTGTTCTCGTGACCATCCAATCGGTTTACCTGTATCTGGCACAACGCCGTATTTAGCTAGGCTTTTAAGAATGCGTTGCACACTTCTTAATGACAATCTCTTGCCTTCGGCTTCCAGTTTTTCCCGAATTTTCTGCGCGGTGGTCTTGCCTTTCGTCGGCACTTTTGCAAGCACGGCACGTTTGTTTTCGAAACTTTCCATCAAGGTTTAATGTATTGATTCTAGTGGTATAGCGAATATATCCGATTATTCACTTATTAACGACAGAAGTTGTCGTTACGTTAGTGCATATTGAGTCCATCATTAAAAAACACGTAAAAATAGGAAGCAAAATGGTAGAGGATTTCTCAGAAGGACCATTTACAAAAGACGAAGTCATCACGCTGCTAAGGACACTGCTAGGGAATGAGTATGATGCTGAAGAAGGCTGTTATGAACGCTATGGATTCAACTGTATTTTTGACTTTTATGAAATGTCAGGTGGATATCACTGTGAATCTCATATTTTGACACGGCCGAATGGATATAGTCTTTACCGTTGCTGCGCTCGTTATGGTTCTATCGAGGACAAGAGAAAATTTAATCGTAATGTGATTTGGGCAGGAGCAATGTCGCCCGATTATCTGATCCCGACAAACAATAAGGAAAGAGGCGCATTAAGAAAAGTGTGGCGTAGAATGAAGAAAAGCCCTGTACATGATTGCCTTTACAAATTCTCCTATGACCGTATATGTCGGCGCGAGAAGGCGCAGTCTATTGAAAAAATGAGGAAGTACATCAGTAACGGTCAAACTGATGCTTTTTTGGAAGCACACCTTCAACTATTTGATGGTAGAGAAATATGAAATCAAATAAAGAGAAAATTATTGTGTTTACTGGCCTTGGCGTCAGTGCGGAAAGTGGCTTAGCAACCTACCGAGATAGTGACGGGCTTTGGAACCAACTGCCAGTAGAGAGCCTGGCAACCAAGCAAACACCCAGAACTGGTTTTAGCTTTTTATAACGACCGCATTGCCAAAGGCCTAATGCCGCTCATCTGGCGATTGCCGAGCTTGAGAAGACTTTTGTGATGGTCATTAACACAGCGAATTGTTAAGTATTAGTGGAGATACAAGTCAATGCATGAACAACTAGACTTAGAATATTCCTATGGGAAAGCGGCTAAACTGATTCTTGGTGCAAAGCACCTTTTGATTACAGCGGGAGCAGGAATGGGGGGGGACTCTGGCCTGCCTGTTTTTAGAGGAAACGATGGTTTTTATGACTCATATGCTGGATTTGAAAAAGCCTCTCTCAACTTTGCTAATGTCGCAAATCCTCACTTTCTATTGCAATCCCCAGAAGCATTCTGGTGGTTTTACGGGCAACGATTTGAGCTATACAACCAATCAATGCCTCATTGGGGATACCAAATAATCAAATCTTGGCTCTACCGCAAAGACGGTTTCGTATTTACGTCAAATGTTGATGGGCATTTTGAGAAAATCGGCATCGCGAGGAATAAAATCGTCGAATGCCATGGTTCCATCCATTTTTTGCAGTGTTCCATTAATTGTTGCTCTTCGCTATGGCGGATTGAAGAGCTGCCTTTTTCCCTCAATAAACATAGCTGCGACGTTACAGGCCCCCTTCCCGAATGCCCAAACTGCGGTAATTATGCACGACCTGCTATTCATATGTTCAATGATGCTCAATGGAATGGCGTGCGAACAAGCCTTCAATGGGACAGATTTGATGACTGGCAATATTCAATCGAAACGAAGCATTTAATCGTTGTAGAAATTGGCGCTGGGCAAGCTATACCCACCGTTCGAATACAATCAGAAAAGCTTGGTGCGCCGATCATACGTATCAACACTGCCAACGAAGATGCTTATGTCGAAAATGGAGTGTCTCTGCCAGTAAGTGCCTTAGAAGCACTCGAAGGAATCCAGAGACATTTAGTAAAACGCGCCCCCCAATTTGCCTCTGCTGTTTGAAACAGTTCTCCATTTAGAACTCGACCGCTCACTTTAGTGATTAGCAAGAATCGACTGATTCAATATAGTTAGGACAGAGCGTGGTAAATCGAGAGAGGTTTATTTATCAAGGGTCACTGTTTTAAGTAGGTTTAGGGCAAAAAACTCCATTCAGATCTGGTTGATGTTGTAATTCAAGGTAAATTAAGATCAATAGAGCACTATGAATTTGCGGATGACTTATAGTTCCGCAATCATGAGACCAGCTTACAGGCGGCTGGCCACATTTCCTTATCAAACTGACTGCCCTAAGTTAGTTATATTCATTTTATGCTTTTCGCCACAGTTATAACCATCCCAGAAAATCACTTCGTAAACCTTTGAAATGGTTTGACTTAGGTGGTTAAAGTCATGCCTTGCAGCATGACAAATACAAATGTAACGCTTCTAGATAAGTTTATAGTTAATGGCTTTATGAAAGTGAGAGGTGCCATTATCTACGTTTTCTAATTTCATACCACAATACGGGCAATGAATGATGTTAAAAGCAGTTTGCCAGAGAAGCTCACCGACTTCATTCAGTTCGTGACTCAATTCTAAATCCATTTCTGATGCAGATTCAGAAATAAACAAAAACCATTGCTTATTCGTCGTGTAGTGTTCTGTATAGTACACTTGAACATCTGACGGAAGATTTTCACAGTAATGTTGCTTTGTCATTATGTTTCCCCCCTTTTTTAAAAGAAGCAAAAAGATTCAGTTTCTTTCACATGTGCGATTTCTTTCGATTTCCAACGATTACAACCATAAAGCCCAGGAACTCGATTTACCTTCTTAACTACGCTTGTAAAATCAATTGTAGAAGCTTTGCTCTCTGAACGATCTGTTCTAGTGTGACAATATTCATTAAATCTTTTATCAAAATGAGATCTTCTAAGTTTGAGTGTGCTATTCTGTTCTTCGACGGTCAATTTATTTGCTTTTAGCATAGCTTCCTCGTCTGAGGTCACATGGTTATCAAAAC
>NZ_CAWPDB010000009.1:0-9910 GCF_963886625.1 Vibrio sp. V23_P3S9T160 | reverse complement strand
AATAGAGTTGGTATTGAGCACTTGTGCATGATTGACATCCCTATGTTCAATATTTTCTGGTATTAAGTGAGTAGAGTGAAGAAACAGGCTACATGTGGCATGTATGGTATGGTTGACTAAATTTTAGTGATGCTACAATGTTACGATCACAGGCGGGTAGATTTGGAGTTAGTTAAACATGGATAGAGCAGGCATCTCAGCCGTTAAAGTGACACTTATCTACGCAACATTTGCCGTGCTCTGGATATTATTCTCAGATATAACAGTCGAATTATTGCTAGATAACGCCCAGTTGCGCGCTCTCGCTCAAACCTATAAGGGGTTGATGTTTGTCAGTATTACCGCCTTACTTTTGCTCATGTTGGTGCTTAGAGGGAATCGCTTACTAGAAAAGGCCAATGATATGGACAGCCTCACTGGGCTGCACAGCCTTAGTATGTTTGTGCGCACTCTCAATATAACGATAAAGAAATTAAAGTCTAATGAGCGATTTATTCTTTGTTACCTTGATGTCGACGATTTTAAAAGTATCAACGAAACTTTGGGGTTTGAGTGTGCAGATGCATTTTTGCAGGATTTAGCTCACGATATTAACGAAATGACTTTGTCCGGCTCATTAGTATCGCGCTTACATGCTGATCAGTTTGCCAGTTTTGTAAAGTTGAGTGACGCTGTAGATATGGATTCTCATGTTCGGAGCGTCCAACGTCTGTATACCCATCGGGCCAAGCAACACAATATTGAAACAACTTGCTGCATAGGTGTTGCCATTTACCCAGCCGATGGTATCAGCGCCAGAGAACTGATGGTTTCCGCGACTGAGGCTCTTAATGTTGCAAAGAAACAAAAGAATGCCATTCAGTATCATGACAAAACATTAACAGAAAAAGCGATGCAGCGCCGACAAATGGTCCTCGATCTGCGCTTAGCGATCGACGACGATAGCTTAACGGTTGTATATCAACCTAAATATGACCTAAAAACATTAACAGTCAACGGTGTCGAAGTACTGATTCGTTGGAACCATCCTGTTAAAGGCGCTATCCCGCCTGATGTTTTTATCCCATTAGCCGAGGACAATGGCTTGACGGGCGCTATCTCCAAATTTGTGGTTGGAAAAGTATCACAGGAGCTGGGGCGTTCCGGAATATTGGGCACACAAATTAAACACGTTGCTGTTAATGTCTCCGCGACTGAGTTCAATAATGCTGATGAGATGTATGAACTCACGCGATTTATTCAGCAGCATGAGAATTTGAACTCATACATACGCATTGAAATTACGGAAACAGCAACGCTTACCGATATGAAAAAGAGTGTTGAAATTATTTCTAATCTGCAATCTAACGGGATTACTTTTTCCATCGATGATTTTGGCACTGGTTATACGTCACTTGCCATGCTCAAAGATCTTACTGTGGATGAAATCAAAATTGACCGCAGTTTCGTCTCTGAAGTAGAACATGATGATCGTTCAAGAACGATAGTGAATGCCATTATTGCTATGGCGCAAAGTTTTGACATCAATATTGTGGCAGAAGGCGTAGAGACAGCCAACCAATTGAAAATTTTGCAGGCAATGGGCTGTCAACAAGTGCAGGGCTACTACCTAGGACACCCAATGCCAGTGGAAGAGCTTATTGATCATTTATCCTCGAACTACCATCTGAAATCTTTCCTATAAATTAATCGCAAGCTGGGCATTACTACATTTGCAAAGTGTGTATTTAGTGAGCGTATCTGTATCTGTATTCCGATTGCAGTTCTACAAGGTGGTTTCTTCCCCCTCAAAGTTAGAGGAGGAAGGTTTTTATATCGAATTCCAACTGCTTAATTCAACGCAGCTCCCACGGTATAAGACTGAGCTCTTTGGATCACGATTTTCGGTTACCAACAACTCAGAGCTATTTTTTAGCGCTTGCCATTCATCAACAGACAAATAACGAGTTTGATGAATATTAATTAGGCTATCAATAGGACGTAACTTCTGACTATCTCTATCTCGCATCCACACCATAGCGTTACTTATAGCGACCTTATCCATTCTAAGGTTGTATTGCACACGGATGTTCGATTGCCCCGGCTTTTCTCCTTGGTAAGCGACTAAAGCAAAGTGATCTTTTTGTGCGTTGGATGACATCATGGCTAGGTAGTTGACGGGACGAATCTGCGCAATAGGTAGATCTAGCGTTAACGATGGAAAGATGAGTGGACGAATCACAATACCGAGTAGTAGTGCAAACATTACATATGCAGTGAGCCACCATCTACTTAGTTGGCTTTGTTTACTTTTCATACCTAGTGTGCTGGCTGCGATGTGCTTCCAGACTTGTTTTGGTGGTTTTCGCCATTGCATTTGTGCGGTTAATAAATCGGTAGCGGGGTTTAATTTAGATAGATGGTGTTGCCACTCATCAATGTGCTTCCACCAACTAGGGTCAGATTTCATTAAAGTTTCTAGCCGCCGACGCACTCGGAGTGTTAATGTACCTAGCACATATTCACCTGCCAGTTTGTCTCGCAATTCAAGGGATTGATAACGGCGACTTATTATTCGGTCAGACATCGTTTCAGCTCCTGTAATCCACGACGAATCCAAGATTTAATGGTTCCTAGAGGCGTTTTGACGTGTTGAACAATTTCGTAGTGACTCATGCCGTGTTGATAGGCCAGCACAATGGCATTGCGCTTTTCCTCTGGTAGAGTTTGGAGGCAACGGTTGAGGCGCTGATCCGTCGCTATACAGGTTATCTCTGGCTCGTGCTGCAGTTCATCGGTCTGCTCTGATTCTCGACGGCGTTTTCGTACTGCATCAATCGCAAGATTGCGCACGCTCTGACACAACCAAGCCCACGGATAATCAATTGGGCAGTAGTGGTCGTTGTACCAGATTTTAATGAAACCCTCTTGCAGAAGATCGGCGGCGATCTGCTCATCCTTCACCACTGAGTAGATAATTGTGTAAAGTCTTGTGCTGGTTAACTGATAAAGCGCTTCGAACGCTTGATGGTCACGAAGCGCTACTCGTGAGAGCAGTAAACCAATTTGCTGTTTATCTATGCTCACACATCCCTCATTGCTTAATTAAGTGCCAGACATTTTGCACACCATCGCCACTTTTATCGCCGGGTTGCTTATCTTTAAACCAGCGATAAAGAGGCTTACCTTGGTAGGTCCATTGATATTGACCATCAGTGCGTTGTGTTACGTCAAAATTACCACTGAGCTTGAGATTGGCTATGCCCATGCTGAGCAGATCTGGATTGACATACGCTGGTGGCCAATTGGTCGCGCACTTATCATAACAGACCGATTGATTAACTTTATCTTTATCAAAGGTGTAAAGAGCAAGCTGTTTGTCATCAACCAAATAGCGACTTTCCCCGTCGTTGTATAACTGAATTGTTACATCATCAGCCCGTGCAAGAGGCCAAACACCTTTAAAACCGGCACCGAGAATATCGCCAGATTTGGTATCTTTAAGCCAGCGGTACAATGGCTTACCATCTTTTGCCCACTGCTGTTTGCCATCTTCACGGATGATCTTGCTAAAACCGGGTTGATTCGAAAATCGCATGCTATTCTTCCCTTCGGCCAATAACGGCGGCCAATTCACCGCGCAGTCTCCGGTACAAGAAGATTGACCGTTACTGTCTTTTGTAAAAGTGTACAGGCTCTTCCCTGACCCATCCACGTAGATCTTGCCAATCGGTGTGTTTGCGCTTAATTCAGAAGCCACCAAATAAGCCGATGGCATCAACAAAAGTGTTGCTAGTAATATGTGTTTCATACTGGAGTTCCTTATTAATTTGTCCAACCTTCACGCTCAAAAAAGGGTTTGCCTTCTTTGCTACGTATAAAATCGATGAACGCCTGTGTTTGTGGATCGGCGTTTTCTGCCTTGGCGACAGTTAAATCGCGATAAATACGGCGTTCAGGCTCAATCTCGACATAATCTACTTGATCGGCATGATTCAAAGGCCAGTGAATCCAAGTAATCCACGCATCGGCATTTCGTTCTTGAAATGCTTTGAAACTTGCACCACTGCCTTTTGCATAAGCAATGATCTTACTTCGGAAGTTCTGAACATCTTGCAATGAACCAGTACGCCCTGCGATATCTTCCCATACTCCAGTACCTGATGTGTTATACACACCCAGTCCTTCCGTTACGACAATACGGGCAGGCTTATCAAGTAAATCGTTTACCCCTTGAATCTGTTTTGGGTTTCCCTTCGCGACAGCAATGACGGCTCGGCGAAGATAAACAGGATCAACATCTTTATCAGTAATAAAAGGATAGGTTTCCACAAATGCGCTCATTGATTGTTCAGAAGAACCAAAAAAGAGGTCAGCGTTGGATTGTGCTTGCTTGGTCCATTTGGATTCCGGCCCTGCAATTACGTTTATTGCCACGCCATTTTGTTGGCTAAAAGCATTTGCAGCATGGCGTAATGCAGAGTCAGGGCCGCCTGGGCCATATATATTAATGATTCCATCTTTAGGCTGATGCTTGATTTTGGGGTCCAATTGAGGGGATGCCAAAACTGTCATGCTCGTTAGGCTAATTGTCATTGTGGTTATCACCAGGTGAAACTTCATTTTCTCTCCTTTCTGATTTGTATTCAGATAAGAAACGATCACCAACAGCATTTGGATGCACCAAGCACGAAAAAAATTAAAAATGGCTAAAAATAATATATTGAATAGGAAAGAAGCGTTGCAAGCCAAGCGCTTTGAGCAGGTATTATTGAGTTAAAAATAAAGTCAGCACAAAGAAGGGCCATTCCCGCAGGGCGGGAATGGGTATAGATCAATAACAGAAATGAAAAAATGTGACTACAAGGTTTGCTGTAGTTGGAAATAGCGGCCTTGTTTGGCCAATAACGCTTGGTGGCTACCGTATTCTACGATTTCACCTTGTTCAATCAGGCAAATAGCATCCATTGTTTCTAACTCGACCAAGCGGTGCGTAATAAAGAGGACCGTTTTATGCGCAAAATGCTGCTTAAATAGAGCCAGAATTTGCTGCTCTGTTTGTTTATCCAAGCCTTCCGTGGGTTCATCGAGTAATAAAATTGAACCGTTGTGGAGCAGTGCGCGCGCGATACCGATGCGGCGTTTCTCTCCACCAGAGAGCTGACGGCCGCCATCACCCAGCCATGCGTCCAAACCTAGATCGTCCAATAGAGTATGTAAACCGACTTGCGTTAAGGCGTGAGCTAACTGTTGATCGTTTGCGCTTGGATTGGCCATCGCGAGGTTGTCTCGCAGCGTGCCATTGAGTACATCTACACGTTGGCTAACCACACTGATGGTTTGGCGAAGTTCACTCTCATTCCACGCTGTTAAGTGGGTACCTGCAATGGAGACGCTACCTTGCTGTGGATCCCAATAGCGTGACAGCAATTGCATTAAGGTTGATTTGCCAGAGCCTGTTTGTCCCACTATCGCAACGCGATGCCCTGCGGGAATATGGAGGTTGACACCGCGTAGCACATCTTGGCTGCTGTCAGGATAGTGAAAGGTTACGTCTGAAAATTCAATATCGAATTGACCTGAGTGCTGAGTTAAAGCGGTAGGAAATTGGACTTCAGGCTCAGCCAGAATAATATCGTTGAGGCGGCGAGCAGAAGTGAGTGTTTGTCCTAAATGTTGAAATGCACCAGCAATCGGCATCAGCAGTTCAAAACTTGCCATAGTTGCAAAAGCCACCAGTGCAATCATCGGGTCGGGTTGATTACCTGCCACACCATCGGCGGCAAGCCAGATCACTAACACAAGCGTCCAGCCATTAGCGAGCATGAGCAGTGCTTGTGCAAGGCCAGAAAAATGAGCGTTAGCCAATTGATTGACCAGCAATTTTTGCTGCGCGCTAAGAATCGCTTCACGGTAACGGTTTTCTGCACCAAACAGGGTCAGTTCACTGTAGCCTTGCAACCAGTCAAGCGTTGCAATACGCAAATCCGCCTTGTGCTGGGTGAGCTCGGCACCATTACGCTGACCCAGTTTATAAAAGAGGACAGGCCACACGAGCAGTAGCGTCAGAAGAATTGCACCAAGGGTTAAGCCAATGGCAGGGTCGAACCAACATAAGAATGCCGTTAACGCACTAATGCCCAGTACACCCACGGTTACTGGGCTGATTAAGCGTAAATAGACGTGATCCATAGCATCGATATCTGCCACTAGGCGGTTGAGTAAATCAGCGTCTCTGAGGTTTGACACGCGGCCTGGGATCAATGGCGCGAGTTTCTGGAAGAAGAAAATACGTAGATCCGTCAGCAGCTTGAATGTAGCATTATGGCTGACAACACGCTCACCCCAACGTCCTGCAGTGCGCCCCATGGCAAACCCACGTACAAACGCGCCCGGTAGCATGTAGTTGAATGTTTCACGAGCAATGGTTAAGCCTGCAATGGCCGCTGCGGATAAAAACCAACCGGATAAGGTCAGCAGGCCAATCGAGGCAAACAGGGTTAAAAAGGCCAGCAGCATACCAAGAGATAAACCAAACCAGTGCTTTTTATACAATTTAAGGTAAGGGATGAGATCACGCATCGAGGTTCCCCTTATTGGCTTCATCAAGCGCTTGATTGGCTTGTAACATATCAGCAAATAGCCCCTTTTGCTGGCTGAGTGTGCTGTAATCGCCTGTCTGAACTATCGCCCCATTTTGCATCACCAAAATCTGTTGCACCGATTTTAATGGTGCTAATTGGTGCGTCACGATTAAAGCGGTGTGGTGTTGAATTTGGCGGTTCAAACCTTGCATCACTAACTGTTCGCTGCGGGCATCTAAGCTGGCGGTTGGTTCATCAAGTAGCCAAAAATTGCCGTTTTGTAGCAGCGCGCGAGCAAGTGCAATTCGCTGAGCTTGTCCGACAGATAATCCACCGGATCGATCGGTGATGGCGTAATCCAAACCATGCTTGTCGACAAATTCAGACGCATAGGCATTATCTAAAGCCGAACGAAGCGCTTCGTCACTCATGTCATGCTTGCCGAGGGTGATATTTTCCGCGATGGTTCCGTGCACTAATAAAGGGTTTTGCCCAACCCAACTGATCTGTTTACGCCAGCTGTTATGCTCAAGGTCACTCAGTTCAATACCATTGATTTTCAAACTGCCTTGGTAAGGCATGAAGCCTAAAATAGCGTTCACTAAGCTGGTTTTACCCGCACCACTGGGCCCGACCAGCGCAGTGGTCGAATGGTTATCTAACGTAAATGAAATTGGGCCGACCAAGCGTTTTCCTTCAGGGCTAAACACTTCAAGATCTCGCGCTACAATGTCAATCTGCTGTGCACCGTCGAGCGAGATAGACCCTGATTTCACCTTGCTAATGTCTGTTTCCAAAAACTCGACAATGCTTTCAGCCGCGCCGACAGCTTGTTGTTTGGCGTGATAAAAGGTGCCCAAATCACGTAATGGTTGATAAAACTCAGGCGCAAGGATCAAGATAAATAGGCCGGAAAATAGAGTCACGGCTGTACCGTAGTAGCCGAAATTCAACTCGCCAATAAAACTAAAACCAAAGTAAACGGCGGTGATGGCAATCGAGATCGAGGTGAAAAATTCTAACACTGCTGATGATAGAAAGGCGATTTTCAATACATCCATTGTGCGAGTGCGAAAGACTTCAGAAGCGCCTTTAAGCTGATCGGCTTCGGCTTGTGTGCGGTTGAATAGGCGTATTGTAGTCATCGACTGCAGGCGATCATAAAAGTGACCAGATAACCGCTGCAGTGCCTTGAAATTTTTACGGTTAGCATCGGCCGCTTTCATACCAACTAATGCCATAAACAGCGGCACTAATGGTGCGGTGATTAAGAAGATCAAACCCGCCGCCCAGTTGACCGGAAAGACCACAATTAAAATTATAAATGGGATCAATACAGACAGTGACATTTGCGGTAAATAGCGCGCAAAAAAGTCCTGCATGTTTTCAACTTGTTCAAGCAGCAATGTCGCCCATGCACCGGCAGGTTTACCTTTAATGTAAGCGGGGCCTAACTCGCGAACTTTATTCAGTATTAACTGACGGATATAAATGCGGATCTGCTCTCCGCAGCGAAAACCCGCAATTTCACGCCCCCATGCGCACGCGGCACGTGCGGCAATCGTCACCACCAAACCAAGAAAATAGGGAATGAGCTCTGCTTTATCAACTTGTTCAATAATCAGTTGATGCAGAATGGAGGCGAGGAGTGCGGCCTGAGCCAGCAAAAACACACTTGATAATACGCCAAGGCCAACAGCAATCATTAACCAGCGTTTTGCCAGTTTACTTTGCTGTTTGAGCCAATTATTCAAGCTACGTTGCTTTTTCTTATCCATTTCGAAGGCTTAATGAGAATTATTATGTAAACGGAAGGGCGGTAGTATACAAAATAAAGCCCGATGGATATACCACCGGGCTGTAGGGTTTTGTTATAAAACTGGAAAATAACCTTTTGCTTACTTGTCGTTCATGCCTACTTATCGTTCAAGCTATCTAGGTAACGTTCCGCATCTAATGCGGCCATACAACCTGTTCCTGCCGAAGTGATCGCTTGGCGATAGTTGTGATCCATCACATCACCAGCAGCAAACACACCTTCAATACTAGTTTGAGTTGCATTACCATCAAGGCCAGATCTGACCACGATATAGCCTTCTTTCATCTCTAGCTTACCAGCAAACATGTCGGTATTCGGTTTGTGACCAATCGCGATAAAGACGCCCATCACGTCCAGATCTTCTGTCGTTTCTGATTGGGTGTGTTTCATACGAACACCCGTCACGCCAGTTTCATCACCTAACACTTCCTCTAAGGTGCGGTCAGTGTGGAGCACTATGTTGCCGCTTGCGACTTTATCCATTAGACGATTAATCAGAATTTTTTCTGCACGGAACGAATCACGGCGGTGGATTAGGTGAACTTGTGCCGCAATATTGGATAAATAAAGTGTTTCTTCCACAGCGGTATTGCCGCCGCCCACAACGGCCACTTTTTGGTTACGATAGAAAAAACCATCGCAAGTAGCACAAGCGGAAACTCCTCGTCCTTTAAAGGCTTCTTCTGAATCTAAACCTAGGTAACGTGCGGATGCTCCTGTTGAAATGATCAGAGCATCGCAGCTATATTCTGCACTATCGCCTTTAAGGCGGAATGGCCGCTGTGAAAAATCAACTTCATTAATATGATCAAACACAATCTCAGTTTCGAAGCGCTCTGCATGCTCTTTCATTCGCTCCATTAAAGCAGGGCCCGTGAGGCCTTCGGCGTCTCCTGGCCAGTTTTCTACTTCTGTAGTGGTCGTTAACTGACCACCTTGCTGCATACCGGTAACGAGAACTGGATTAAGGTTAGCGCGAGCTGCGTAAACGGCTGCCGTATAACCAGCCGGGCCTGAACCAAGAATAAGAAGTTTGCAATGTTTCACGTTGCTCATGGGGACTCCAGTATCGAAAATGCTCGAAAATTTAACACGATTGTAGGGAATATCTCGAGTCAATTAAAGCGATTACATGGGCTAGCTTAGAAATAATCGTTATATAGCCAAACTAAGCAATGATGGGACTTGGCTAATAAGTCAGCCAACGTGTTTTTAAGCAATTTCGGCCGCTGGCTTTAGCCGCATAAAGCAGTTGGTCGACTTCTTCACACAATGCTTGGAGGTCTAAATCAATATTCGTTGCGGTCAACACGCCAAAACTCGAAGTGACGGATACCGATTCTCGTGATTCGGTTACAAAATCGTGGTCTTCAATTTTCCGGCGTAAGGTTTCGGCAATTTCGCTAGCGACGCTTAAGTCAGTGTCGGGTAGTAAGATGAGAAACTCTTCCCCACCGTAGCGAGCGACAACATCGGAAGAGCGTACCGATGACTTAAAGATAGCCGCAATTTCCACTAATACTTGATC
>NZ_CAWPDB010000008.1:0-10214 GCF_963886625.1 Vibrio sp. V23_P3S9T160 | reverse complement strand
GGAATGATACATAGGTTACTATTGAATGTGAAGTAAGTATTTTCCTACCCTGTAAGTATTTTCCTTATTGGTTTCGCTTTATTTACTATTAAGTTAGTTAATAGCTGATTATTTTTTAATCTTAATTGAAATAGTCGATTCGCCTAGAGTGCAACTTGTTTACATTGACATCAATAATGTTTATTGTTGCGACGCCCAATCTATATTGGGCATACATCGATGTAATTAAACTTCATGGGGAATACTATGAAAAAAACAGCAATCGCACTATTAGCATCTTTTGCTTTTGGTGGCGTAGCGATGGCTGCTGTTGAAGAGACAACAGCAGCGTCAACCACTGGCGGAGCCGCTGGCGGTACAGCAGCGACAACGGCAGCAGTAGGTACAGTAACGGCAACGTCTGTAGCTATCGGTGGCGCACTTGTAGCGGGTGTAGTAGTTGCAGCAAGCAATTCAGGTACTTCTACTACCACTACAGTAACCGCAGCGCAATAAGCGCCTGCTTAATTCACAACCGCCATTGGCGGTTGTTTTTTAAATATTCAAATGACGAATTTTTATTATTAAGCCCCTATTATGAAGTTTGCTATTCACTCGTTATTTATTTGTTGCGGTTTTTTAATTACAGGCTGTACACAAAACACTCAATATTTTACTGATTCTTTAAATCTTGCTCTATTTGGCCCTGAATCATTAAGTATCTCGCAAAATAAAATTAATGAGTTGCCCTACGCTAGTATTTATGTAAAGCAAGGGGATAACCCTCAAGCATTAATGATATTAGCTTGGGCCGAAAAAGAGTCTCGCCAATTTCAATCCAACCCGCTGGCTTTAAAATATTTATCCGCAAATCATGAGATGATCGTTACCTCTGCAGGGCGAATCACTAAAACCGTGAATTTGCTGGATGCGAATTTA
Source organism: Vibrio sp. V23_P3S9T160 (assembly GCF_963886625.1). NCBI lineage: Bacteria > Pseudomonadati > Pseudomonadota > Gammaproteobacteria > Vibrionales > Vibrionaceae > Vibrio > Vibrio sp. V23_P3S9T160. The sequence goes on along the minus strand of NZ_CAWPDB010000008.1, from coordinate 9,296 downwards.
TCCAATATTCGATCGCAGCAGCCTGATCCTCTAGCGATTGGTTTGCATGATTCCAGCACCCCGCGCTACTGGGAATATGAGATCAGCTGGCAGCCGGGCTATCACACCCAATATCACGCTCAATCTCGCTTTGTTGTACAAGGTGAGGAGCAAAAGCTATTGCCACAGGGCGCTAGAAATTTATTACATGTGGTGGAAAATGTGACGATTTTAGCGATTGACCAACATTACACGAATCACTATTGGCTTGAGCCAAGCAGTGGCGAAGTCGTCGTTAGCGAACAAACGCCAGCTCCCGGCATGGCGCGCTTTGAACTGATTGTTGCTAAACCTTTCTCAGGAGCGAATAAGTCATGATTCTATGGCCTAACTTAATACGCTACGTTTGGCTAGAAAAACGCACGTTACTGAGCGCATCAGTGCCAAAAGCTATATTAACAAAAGCTACATTAATAAAGCCTACATTAATGAAGCATTTTCTGCTGGGCGTATTATGCGCATTATCACCGGCTGCCTATAGTGCACCGGCTAGTGTGGTTGAAATAAGAAGCGCAGAGAAACCTGCCCTCTCCCTCTCTTTTGCATCTGTGCCAAGAGTGGATGAGTTAGTCATCAATGCGCTGAATGCCAGTGCGCAGTTACCTGCCGATATCGATTGGCTAAGCAGCGCCTTGTTTGATGTGACCAGCCCGTATCAAAAAAAGCAGCAGGTTCTGCTTGCGATCACCCATCAAGAAAGTTTGGCCGCATCGGCTCACAAAAAGCGCTGGCGTCAGCTGAAAGAGCAGCTACGCGCGAATGCTTTTGCACAGCGTATTTTTACTCCGCTTGATCCCGACATCACGCGCATCACGGCCAGTCAGAACCCGAAGTTACAAGGTCAATGGCTGCTGTCACTCAATACGTTACCCACCACAGTATCAGTTTTGGGGAATGTTAAACAAGCTGGTGACATGGCTTGGAAACCACGCACCGATGCGGGTCATTATGTTCGCTCGGCAGGCCTTGCTGAGGCGGATATCTCGCAAGTATGGGTGATTCAACCCGATGGTCACGCCTCACTGCATGATATCGCCTATTGGAATCACGACTTTCAAGATATCGCGCCCGGAGCGACACTTTACGTGCCTTTCCCTATCGAAACGACGTCACTTTATCCTCAATATTCACTACACAATGTGAACGACATTGTCGTTGAACTGCTGCGAAATCAATTGCCATGATGAAACTGAGTTATCTTTCGTCTTCGACGATTCAACCACCTCGCGTCACTTGTATGGCGTGCTGCATTGCGCTTAGTTTGGCGTTACCGAGCCAAGCTGACGAATTCAGCTACCCGACGCTGGTGCATTCTCAAACTGATTTTGGTGGTACAGGCTTAATACAGATGCCCAGTGCCCGCATGATGCCAGAAGGTCAATTCAGTTTAAGCGTCACAAACAACGATGATTACATTCATTACGTCAGTTCACTCCAACTCTTCCCATGGCTAGAAGCGACGATTCGTTACACGCAAGTGCATGAGCTACTTTACAGTGGCGATACCAGCTTTAGCGGTGATACGAAATACACGGATAAATCGATTGATGCCAAACTGCGTTTGCTAGAAGAAGGATATTGGCTGCCGGAAGTGTCGGTAGGGTTACGTGATGTTGGCGGTACAGGTTTGTTTGATGGCGAATTCATTGCAGCCAGTAAACGTTTTGGCCCATTGGATGTCACACTCGGCGTTGGCTGGGGTTATTTGGGTAACAACGCGAACTTAACGGGTGATAAATCCTCAACACCAGATTGCGGTCGCGATGGTAGTTACAGTGGTAAAGGCGGCCAATTTGATATTGGACGGATGTTCACGGGTTGTACGTCGCTGTTTGGTGGGGTTGAATACCAAACACCTTGGCAACCACTGCGTCTAAAAGTGGAATACGATGGCAATGATTACCGCAGTGATTTTCCCGTCACCCGTGGTGATGCAGTAATGCCCGTTTCAACACCGTGGAACTTTGGTGTGGTATACGCTCTTGCTGATTGGGCCGATTTACGCCTTAGCTATGAACGCGGTAATACCTTTACCGCAGGCATTACCTTGGGTACGAACTTGGCGACCATGCAACCAGTGTGGGTTGATGAACCAAAACCCAGTTATGCTCCGAAAGTGAAATCACATGAGTTAGACGATGCTGAATGGCAAACGCTGCTTCATGACCTTGATGTAATCGCCGGTTATAAACAAGCGACTTTGTACCAAGATGCTGCCACCCTCACGATTGAAGCTGAACAATATAAGTATCGCGATCGTAAAGAAGCGCATGAACGCGCCGCATTGCTGCTGGAGAATCAAGGCATTGATGCACAGACATATAGCATCATCGAGACGGCCAATAATCAGCCTCTCACTGAAACCAGAATAAAAGCGAATGCGTTTGCCCGCGTTGCTGACCGTGATTACCCTAACGCGCACATCACCGATGCCAGTGCGCGTGGTAACCCTGTCGCGATCAATGGCGAAGTAAAAGCGCAGCAGTATGATGCGTGGCAATTTGGTTTAGCGCCTGTGTTGCAGCAGTCTTTTGGTGGCTCTGAAGACTTTTATTTGTACGCGCTTGGTGTCAGTGCCAATGCCAGCGTACAAACACGAGATCATTGGCTACTCTCTGGCAGCCTTTATGGCAACCTTGCCGATAACTACGACAAATACAAGTACACCGTACCGCCAGATGGTACTGATTTGAAACGGGTTCGTACCTTGTCTCGACAATATTATGAAGATGCCGTTCGCCTTGATAGCCTGCAACTAACCTACTTTGATACTTTCGGCCAAAGTTGGTTTGGTCAAAGCTACGCAGGGTATCTCGAAACCATGTTTGCTGGTGTCGGCGGCGAAATACTCTATCGTCCATTAGGCAAAAATTGGGCGGTTGGGATTGACGGAAACTATGTAAAACAGCGCGACCCTGACACCGCTTTCGGTCTGTATAAAGAAGAAGTGCATTATGATCCACAAACGAAGAAAAACTATCGAGTACAAACGGGCACAGTAACAGGCCATGCAACACTCTATTGGCAGCCTAAATTTTGGTCATTGATAGACAATACCTTACTTAAGGTCAGTGCAGGGCGTTACTTAACCGACGATATCGGTATGTCGGTCGATTTTTCTAAACAGTTTGATAGTGGTGTAATTGCCGGGGCGTTTATTTCTAAAACCAACCTTTCTGCAGAAGAGTTTGGTGAAGGCAGTTTTACCAAGGGATTTTATGTTTCAATTCCTATGGACTTGATGACCATTCGGCCGAGTACACAGCGCGTGACCGTATCTTGGTTACCGATTCAACGTGATGGTGGGCAAATGCTGAACCGACAATATCGCTTGTACGATATGACGGATGCACGCTCACCTTGGTATGGTCGCCCTATCTCAAGCAACTAGCTTAGACTATCGTTACTAATAAGAAGAGAGCTCATTTATGGGCTCTCTTTTTAATGCCTGCCTAAAGAATATCCCTACTTTTCAACAAGAAACAGCCACTCCACTATTGATTAAAACATCCACTATAACTATTTTTTATGTGACACATGGCAATGTAATCCATTGCATCTATACTTTATTAGGTAAACACATTTGATCTAGATGCGCATCAAGATCTCGGTATTGTTGGCTTTGAATAGGAGGTTCTTATGTTCCTTCAGCCTGTTATCGGATCTCATTTCTGTCGGTTATCTCGTTACTCAATGTTAGTGCTTACTTTCATTTTAGTGGGTTGCGCAGGCTCTAACGGGCGAACCATGAAAGCGCAAAATCCCCCAGCGATTAATTATGAATTCACCGGTATTCCATTGCTTTATTTTGGTTATGGATCGAGTGTGCCCTTAACTCCAAATTTAAGCTTAACTGCAGCTCATGTGGCAAAAATGAATTATGCCAAAGTGGTGGCTTACCATCCCACTTGTGATGTGGCTTTGATCGAGTCAGACAACCAACATGTTGTACTTCCAGAATTAGGGCTAGTTTATCAAGGAGAAAAAATAGAGGCGTTTGGTGTGAGTGGCAGTGGTGATGTGGTGATGGGAAAAGGGACGTACCATTTGGACTTAAACTTCGTCAATAGCCGTTACTTCAGCCAATGCCCAGCCAGCATTACAGATGCCCCAATACGTTCGGGCATGAGTGGCGGTGGTGCATTCAATGCACAAGGCGAATTGGTCGGTATATTAGCGGCTATTGCCAATAAAGCAGATACGAGGCTTGTGAACGGAGAAGAATTAGATATCGAACGCTTAAGCATTTTTGTTTCGATCAATTTCATCCAACCGTGGTTGAAAGCACAAGTGAACACTTACCACCACGGAGAATATCAATGGCCAAATCTAGAAACGAACGAAACAAGGTTAGCGCGGCAGCAGTAAACTCAATAAGCCGAATTGAATAGCCGATAGAGATTATCTGTTCGGCTATATTTTCTAGGCTTCATCGCTTATTCTGTTTTCAGTCTTCATCTCTTCAGATTTAGCCAATTTTTTCCACACCAAATCACAAATACCATCACTAGGAGTAAAACCTGTCGGTGCTTCAAGCAGCAGCTCACGGATCCTCTCATGATCAAAGTTATGGCAAGCAATATCGAGCTCTTCCAAAAGATGCATGTATTGAGGTAACGGTAAGTTTACTTCTGTCGCGGTCATGATTCGTTCATGTGCAGTGTGCTCAACATTGTCACCTATCAGAAGCTCTTCATACAGCTTCTCACCGGGGCGTAGGCCTGTATAACTAATTTCAATATCACCGTATGGGTTAGATTCGTCTTTCACTTCCAACCCAGAAAGCTGAATAAGATTTTTGGCAAGATCTGAAATACGCACAGATTCCCCCATATCGAGAACGAAGACATCACCACCTTTGCCCATCGCTCCTGCTTGGATCACTAACTGTGCAGCTTCTGGAATGGTCATAAAATAACGCGTTATTTCAGGATCAGTAACAGTTAAAGGGCCGCCTGTTGCTATCTGTTTTTTAAACAGTGGTACCACGGAACCAGAAGAACCCAGCACATTACCAAAACGCACCATACAAAAACGGGTGCCTTTAGGCTTCTCATTTTCTTGCTCTGCCAAGGCTTGTAAACCTAATTCAGCCATACGCTTAGTCGTACCCATTACATTAGTCGGCCTAACTGCTTTGTCTGTAGAGATAAGTACAAAAGACTCAACTTGAGCTTCTACTGCAGCTTTTGCGGTGTAGTAAGTACCAAACACATTGTTTCTTACCCCTTCAACGACATTGAACTCAACCAAAGGAACATGCTTATAGGCGGCGGCATGGTAAATGGTTTGAATGCTAAAGCTTTTCATCACCATTGATAAACGATTAATACGCTGAACAGAACCAAGCAGAGGTACGATTTCAATATTTAGTTTTTTGCGGACAATAAGTTGACTAAGCTCTCGATCAATTTGGTATAACGCAAATTCAGAGAGCTCAAAAAGAATCAACTTTTTCGGCTGGCTGAGGATAATTTGTCGACACAGCTCTGAGCCAATCGAGCCCCCAGCCCCGGTGACCATAACGACTTTATCTTTAATGTTTGCTTCCATTAACGAGCGCTGTGGTGTAACCGGGTCTCGCCCAAGTAAGTCCTCAATCGCAACGTCTTTTAGCTCATCAATACTCGCCTTACCTTCAACAATATCTTTCATATCTGGTACGGTAAGTACTTCCGCTGAAAGGTGAACCAGGGACTCCAGTATTTTCTTTCTTCGAGCACGTGAAGCACTTGGTACTGCAAGTAGTATCTGCTTTACATTATGTTTAGCAACTAGCCTATCTGCATGACCAACATTGTGTACACACAACCCCATAATCACGGTCTTTTCAAGGGTTTTATCTTCATCAATAAACCCTACTACTTTATGAGTTTCCGAATTTCTGAGCGCTAGTGCAAGCTGCCTTCCCGCTGAGCCCGCCCCATAAATCAGCACTGGCTTGTTTCCTTGACAATTGAGCTGAGCAACGAGCACACGCACAATCAGCCGAGCACCACCACATAATAGAGAAAGAAAAGTTCCATAAATAATGGGTAACGAGCGTGGAATAGGTGCATTAAAATAGAATGCGAGTACAGCAACAGAAGCTGCCGAGATCAACGTACCAATACTAACCACAGCCAACGCATGAAAGGTCAAATAACGCAGAACTGCTCGGTAAAGCCCAAGTTTAAAAAAAGAAACGATGGTGATAACAGCAACACCAGCCACTAGATAGGGCACTGTTGGTGATTTAATTAAAACAATATCACCAATTCTCACCCAATAGGCAGCATAAAAAGAGAATACGATAAAGAAAAGGTCAATTACTACGCTGATAATGCGCTTATTCACCCGCGATAAATTCCAGATAAAATTTAGCCTAGCCATATTATTTCTCTATATAAACCAACGCCAATACTGTCTGATGTTGGCTTTAAAAACTTATTAAGTTAGGGATCCACGGAAAAATCATGAACTTCCCCATCAATAAAGGCTCGAAAACACCTTTAAAAAGGTACTCAGGATCCATCGCACACATTGCTCTTTTGTCTTTAATACTAGAATACTTGCTTTTAAAGTCGTTCCACTCTTCAGTATGTTTAAGCACATTTGTCTGATCCTTGCGAAGTTCTCTGCACTTTCTTCAGCCCTTTTTCGGCAAGTATCTTCGCCAAATTCAGTATCGAGCGTCCAATGCATCGACTCAATTAACCAGTGTGAACGCGTTTAATTTAACAACTCTATAACATTTAAATCCTTCGAGCTAATATAGTACCTCACCGTAACTTCCGACTCTTTCGCTACGGTACGGAAACCGCATGAACATCACCGCCCTGTAAAGCTTTCGAGAACCTTACTTAGGTAGTTTTCGTCCATTGCGCAGTTCATCCGTTTGCGTTTAATACCACCTTTAAAGGTGGTTTCACTCTTTAATAGGTTCAAACACATCTGCCTGATCCTTGCTAAAGCCTCTGCGCGATCATCGGCTCTAATACGAGAGTTGTCCTCACTAAATGCGGTATCAAGGGACCAATGCATGGCCTCTACGCCCCAATGAGAACGCGTCGCTTCAAGCAGCGTTTGGGCTTCTAATTCTTTAAACGAATACTCACATCTTGCTCTGTTGCTACAGCCGATTCTTGGCGAATCGAAGCGACGATGCCCATTGATTTTAGCTCGGGCCATTCATGCTCAATATCACCTAAAACCGACAAATCACGGTTCACTAAAGCCACTCTCGTTTCCGTTCTTCCGTGACTTTTTTCTTGAGTACTGTAAGAACTGCCGTCAAAGTCTTGAAGCATGTCCATTCGAAAATAATCATCAAAGGCTTGCTCAAGCATTCCCTGATCACCTTTCACTGCTAACAAATAATCCGCTTCTTTATCGAGAATTTTTTGCGCTATTTTCTTTTGGCATCCCATTGCATCAATCGTAACCAAGCAGCCTTTTACCTCTAGCAAGTCAAGTAGCTTGGGGATCGCGGTAATTTCATTACTTTTACTATCAACCTTCTGTTGGCCGATACTCATTCCGTTTGCAGTAGCAAAAGCATTCACCATGTGAATCGTTCCTTTACCTTTCGAGCGGTCATAAGAGCCACGTAATGTTTTACCGTCGATAGCGATGACTTCTCCATCCGTCAGTGTATGGCAGTCCTTCATCCAAGCTATAAAGCTTCTTTGCAACCCTGCCGGATTCATCATGCCCACCACACGAGACAGCGTATCTGCAGAAGGAATACCAGCGTCAAATTGACCATATCGTTTGAGTAAATCTAAGCGAGCATTGCCAAAATCGATAATGCCATCCCAGCCATCATGACCCGACAAGACGCCACAAATTGTCAGCAAAATAATATCTGATAATTTGTGATCTACTTTGCTTTCTTGTCGGTAGTCTTTAATGATTTGGAAATGCATAAATGGGTTGGTTAACTCGCTCATATTTAGGCTCCTATATTGTCTAGGAGCAATTAGAAAACAACGAAAATGATCTACAAGCAGATCTTTATTTTCATGTGGTTACATTCAATAGTTGGGATTAGTGATAGGTTCAAAACGGATTCTTAGCATCTTTGCAGCCCTTATATATCAACGACCTTCATGCGGTTTCCCTGCCAACCATTTGAACTTAATTGATCGACATTAATGTAATCGGGACTATTTTTTGTAACGGTTGCTGCATTGACTAATTAGTGGCACGTTTATCTAATTTATTAAATATTTCAGCTACTACCATTTTAGCCCCATGTGTAGAAAGATGATCGTCATCGTAGTAGTAAAGTTCACTTTGGGAGTGAGTAACACATCGTTGGCTATCTGCACAGAAGATGTCTCGAGGATAAATTCTGGTAGTAGCTCCATCTACTTCATCCAAGATCTGATAAGCGCGCTTAGATCGCTCAAGGTAAGCCTCATAACTCGTAGATAAATCTAGGTTATGCATTATGATCTGCTTCTCAACCAAGCTTCTGGTTACCTGTAAAGCTCTCTGAGTTTGATATTTTACGTTCCAACCAACTTCTGGAATAGGATACACCAAGACTAAATTGTCACTATTTCCCACCCAGCCCTCCAAGCTTTTTATAATTTCCTTATCTAAATTAGCTGAAGGTTCAACTGGCTCTGCCCAATACCTCTCGCCTATTTCGGCACCACCCTCGCCATTGTCAAAACGGGTACCCGTTAAGTAAAGAGGTAGTCTTGAAACATGCACAATAGTGAGCTTATCACTGCGATGCTCCTTAAGAAATTTACTAATCTCTCGAGACTGTAGAAAACAATTTTCAATTGGCACTGAGTTCCCATTTTGCTCTCGGTACATCATAATAGAATCTAGCCCTGTACATCCGCTAGGAGTGAATTGTCTGTACCCATATCCTCGTACCATTGCTTGTTCATATAGATTCTTCGAAAGTGTCGCGGCATGGCTGTCACCAATCAGAAGAATAGTCCCCTTACTTTCGTCTGAACCTGCTGCGTAACAAGAACGTTGCACTGTTTTAGCATGGCATATAATATTGCTTATACTGAACGTTTTTCGATCATCCATAGAATAGAAGATCGATTTAAGCGGACCTAGTCGCTCAGGCAAACCATCTTTTTCCTCTATATATTTCGCAGAGAAATAGAGCACACTAAACACAAAAACAATCGCACACCATTTCCAAACCTCCATTTTCTTAAGCCTAAATGGCCTTTCTATAAAATAATATGTCATCACAGATAATAAAAATATGAGAGCCAGCATGGCTGCGAGGGGTAGAAAAC
>NZ_CAWPDB010000007.1:0-10474 GCF_963886625.1 Vibrio sp. V23_P3S9T160 | reverse complement strand
CTTTTCAAAGGAAAAGTTGCGCAATGAGCCAATATGCTGTGCAAAATTGACTAACAATACATCACCAATCTGATGTCCATATTTATCATTGACGTATTTGAAATTATCTAAATCAATATACAAAACCCAGATGTTATCTGTGTGTCTTGCTTTTGCTAGCACTCTTTCTACCGATTGTTGAAAGTGGTGGCGATTGGCAAGTTTTGTTAAGTGGTCGTACTCGGCAAGTGCTTTTGTTTTCTTATATGTGGTATCAAGTTCCTGATACATATCGTAAAAACGAGAGGATAGCCGGCCAATTTCATCGTTACTCTTGAGAGTTTCGATATTGTCACGCTGCTTATTCTCTACTTCTTTCAATTGTTGATCTAATTGGGATATGGGCTTGATTACATGCCGGTATAATAAATACAAAAGCAGCAACACAGTCACTAGAGTCGATATTCCAAACGACAACGCTAACCGTTTTTTAATGGCATAAAGTTTGTCGTTAATTAGATACTGTGCAGGATCAAGCGTGGCATAAAGATCTGATTTCAATTCAACAGTTTGCGTTAATCCTACCTTTTTAATATCCGCTGCGTCAGTGAAAAAAATGGTACTTCGGTTATCAAATTCTATTTTCTTCATCAGTCGATTAAAGGGTTCTAGTACGACGAAAACAACAACAAAGAAAATTTTATCGCGGTTATAGCTAAGCGGTGTCGTAAGTGTTTGAGTATCTAAAACATCATACCGAACTAGAATACCTTCACCGCTGGAATTTGTCGTATAGTCAACATAAGAGGTTTTCTGTGTGCTATCGAAAGTGTCTTGTATGTGGTTGAGAATTTTTGTATCGATTTTGGCGAAGGGATCACCACTATTTTCGGCATAATAAAGAACATTTTTGCTGCCATCCAAAATCGATAACGCAATAAAATTATTCTCTTGTGATTGGAGAATCTCCAATGTTTGCTGAAAGTTATCAACCAGTTCTAACTCTCGATAAGGGTTGCGCTCATGTGCAACGTAGTGACGAATGATATCGCTTTTCGTTAGGGTGTAAGCGTAGCTATTCACCAGGTATTGGGTCTGACGAAAGTGACCCGCGAGTTTTTCCATACTCAGTTGAAGATAGCTTTCTTCTCTTTTCAGCAAAGCATCTTTCTGATTGGAGTAGATAATGTAACTAGATGCCACTGCACTGAGAAGAATAACCGGTGTTATCAGCAACAGAATTCTATTGTTGAGCTTCATGTTGTTCCAAAATACTGTTAATGATTTTTGCTCTCAAACTAATATCGGCAGGGAGCAATTCGCTATCAATAATGCCTTGCTCTAACAAAGCTGGGTTTGGAAATAATGATGCATCATTTCGGTAACTATCTGGCATTAAATTTAGGGCACTTAAGTTTGGTGTCGCAGCTTTAATATCTTTTGCATTTATTGCGGCAACTTCTGGGCTCAATAAGTGGTTTATAAACTCTTTTGCATGTTCTTTATTTTTTGAATTGCTGTTGATGGCTAAACAATCAACCCAAATATAGGGTCGGCCTTGCGGGGTGACAAAATCCCAATCATTGCTGCCAAAATACTTATTCAATGAAAATTGGTCACCGCTGTATGCGAGTGCCATATCTAAGCCATCACTGTCAGGATGGCTTCGGACGTAACTCAATATATATTCATAGGTTAAGATGTTGCGATTCACGGATAGCATCTTTTGATAAGCCTGTTTCAGTGCATTATCGTGATTTGTAATTGGCGATTGTTGTTGGGCATACAATGCTGGCAGCAGGGTTTCAACTGTATCGTGAAGCATACCCACATGGCCTTGGAGTGCTGGTGGCATGTCGATGAGATCAGCCCAGTTTTTGGGTTTGGCTGGAAATTTACTTTTTTTGTAGACGATGCCTACGGTTCCCCAAAAGTAGGGAACGGCGTGGCTACCGCACGCTTGATTCCATTTCGTATCATTATGCTTTCTATTCGGTAGAGCACTCAGATCTTCAAAGGTGTTGAGCCGAGAGTAGATAAGAGCTGATACGTTATCTAACACTACAATATCAAAAGGTAGCTGGACACTTTTGACCATCAATAGACTGCGTTCATCGTCATTATCAAAATGATATAGATTAATATCGATGCCGCTACTTTGCCGCCATTGATCAACGATTTGCGGTGACATAGTGTCTTCCCACAAATAAATATTGAGCTCTGAGCTTCGAATGTGCGCTGAAATGCCTAGCAGAAATAGCATTAAAGCCAAAGGATGGATTTTCATCATGATATAAGTAGATGAACCTTATTTATTGGAAAAGGGCATCGTTCACAATGAAAGTGTCACAGATATCTTATGACGTGCGGAATATATTCCGTGAATTCAAAGTAGGCTGACAGCCCAAAACATAGTGATTAATTATGTGTGAAATGATTGGGCATTATATGAACTATGTTGATGGCTGTCAGCTGACTTCTGTCAAATATTTGACTTAAATGTGATTATTGAAGTTTTACTTGGGTCGGTTTAACATTTTCGCTTGGGTAGCAACCTAATACTTTTAAATGCTTAGTGATTTTTGTTAGCTCATTCAATGCTTGCTGCATTTCAATGGAATCAAGATGTGATTCAAGATCAACATAGAACATTTCTTCCCAAGGATTACCCATAATAGGTCTCGATTCCAATTTGGTCATATTGATGCCGTAGCGTTGCAGCACTAACAAGCTTTCAACAAGTGAACCAGCTTGTTGTGATGTCGACATGATTAATGTCGTCTTCGCTGGAATTTGAGTAGAGACTTCCACGGGTTTTCGCGCAACAACAATAAAGCGAGTCTGGTTTTCTGTTTGATTGGCGATATTAGATTTGATCGATTGTAAGCCATACAGTTTACCGCTAGAAGCATTGCCAATTGCGGCAACATCGTTGCGATTAAGCTGCTGTACTTTTTGCATCGCATCAGCGGTGCTCGCACAGGTTTCAAGTGTAACGCCTTTTAGGCGGCTTAAAAATTCGCTGCACTGCTGGTGGGGCTGTGGGTGTGAATAAAGGATTTTAAGCTCTTCCAAACGTAATTCAGAGGTGGCGACCAAGCAGTGCTCAATCGGTAAAGTGAGCTCACCGACAATGTACAAGGTAGTATGTTGCAGCAAATCATACACTTCGTTAATTGAACCTGAACTGGTATTTTCAATCGGCAATACCCCATAGTCAGCATGACCTGATTCAACTGTTTTAGTGACTTCTTTAAACTGATCGCAATTGAGTTCGATCAACTCTGTATTTTTACGACTGAAGTACTCACGGGTTGCAAGATGGGAGTAAGAACCTTTAGCACCTAAAAAAGCAACCCTTGCCAGCGGTTTACGGCTTAGTTGCGGATTGGCTAGATTCTGCAAGTATGCTTGCTGTAGCAAGACGGAGTCTTCAATGATGGTATGAAATAGTTTAGTAATATACTGAGCATCTAAATTGTATTTTTCTTTACCAGTGTTAATCAATTTGACTAAAAGTTGCTGTTCACGTATTGCATCTCTCACAGGTTTTGCGGTTTCCACTTTGCTTTTAGCGACTTCAATGCTGAACTTTCGACGTTCTGCCAGTAGGTTTAGCAGTTGATCATCAAGCTCGTTCAGTCGCAAGCGGATCTCTTCAAGTGAATAGTGCTTTTCAGTCATAAAAATGTCCTTGTAAAAAAGCCTCCCAGTGGGAGGCTTCCTGTTCGTTTTTGACTTATCTTCTGTCAACGACCATGCCTCCAAGGTTATTGGAGAAAAAAGAAGTCAAAAAAGAACAGTGAGGTTAAGTGCATAAGAAGGTGATTTCTCTTTGAATGTAAAGACACAATAAGCAAGCAACCGTAGAGCGTCAAGCAAAAAAATAGCGCTTGAAAGCGCTATTTTTCATCATATTAAACTTTATTCAACTTCTTCTTCTACTTCCGGTTTGTCGGTACGACGAGCTTCCGGTTTATGGCGCAGTTTGTTGAGTTGGCGTTCTAATTTTTGTTCTACCTCATTGATAGCTGCGTAAAGATCTTCGTGGGTTGCAGAAGCGACTAATTGTCCTTTGGGTACCGTGATAATAGCTTCGAATCTTTTTTGTTTATTGGGCTCTTCACTAAAGCTAGCTTGGCATCCTATGATATCCACTTGCCATTTTTCTAGTTTTTTAAATTTGCTCTCAATGTGAGTGCGGATTGCAGAGGTGATGTCGATATTTTTACCAGTGATAGTTACTTTCATAGATGTTTTCCTCTGTTGCATCCCTCATGGGTTAACTTCAGATTACTGATTTAATACTAAAGTAATGTGATATAGATCACTTTATTGGATGTGATTTCAAAGGGCGAGTTTAAACGTGATCTCACGCAAAGAGTGCTGACAAAGAGTAAAGAAAAAGCTTGTGATTCCTATCAATCTGGATAGATTGGTTAAAGGATCAAGCTAAGAATTTCCCATTTTTAGGGTGTTTTTGCGGCCTAAAAAGAGCGCTGCTTATTTCTTATTCAAGTGTTTTTTGTGATTTTTATTCTAACGATGTTTTGAACACCTCCCTTTTATTTCAGTTTTCCCTGCACGACTCATTTTCCAGTCGTCTTTTGCTGGCGTGTTATCGTTCCCATCGACTCCAAATAAAAAAACCACTCAAAGCGAGAGTGGTTTTCATGGCGTACTTAAGCTTATTGCAAACTATTGTGGATTGAGTGCAATTAACTTTTGAGTTCTGGCAATGGCATCGTTCAGTTTGAGCTGTTTATACGCTTCCAACTGAATGTGTAATGATTTGCGAGCCGCTTCAGTGTCTGGATACGTTTTTTGTAGCTCCTGAGCACGGTTGATGGCTGCAATCCAAGCTTCACGACGTAAGTAAAAATCAGCGGTGGCGAGGTCGTATTCAGCCAGTCTATTTTTTAACGCAAATAAACGTTTATGAGCATCTTCTGCATAAGGGCTTGTTGGGTAGCGTTGCAGCAGTTTCTTAAAATCAGCAAACGCAGCTTTTACCGGTTCTGGATCACGATCCGCGCGATCGACATTAAATAGGTCATGCATGAAGTTGCGATCTTGCGCCATATGCGTCAAACCACGCATGTAGAGTACCCAATCCATTTTTTCATGGGTTGGATTCAAACGGGTAAAGCGTTCAATGGTCGCTAAACCTAACGCAAGATCATCGTTTTTGTAGTAAGCGTAAATAAGGTCAAGTTGAACTTGTTCTGAATACGCGCCGAAGGGATAACGTGAATCTAACGCCTCAAGTTTTTGAATGGCCGTTAACCAGTTACCACTTTGCAGTGAGGTTTGTGCTTCTGAGTATAATTCAGAAGGCGGCACATCAGGGACAATCTCTTCGCTGCTTGAACAGCCAAATAACAGTGATAATGCGAGTAAGCCTGATAAAGTGTGGTGTTTCATGACAGGAGTCGTTTCCTTGAATTAATGCTTCTTAATTGAGTGCGTAATCGCTTTACAAATCGTTTCGTTACTTTCTTAGCAGTAACAGATACAATGACGCCATATTTTATCCATACTAGACGCTATTAGTCTCACGGTTTTTAAAAAAGTTCGATATGGCTCAGCAGATTGAATTAACAAATACAGTAAAAGATAGCCAGTTAGGTCAACGTTTAGACCAAGCTGTCGCTGAATTATTCGCAGATTTCTCTCGTTCACGTCTAAAAGAGTGGCTTTTAGAAGGCAAAGTTCAGGTCAATGGTGAGGTGATCACTAAACCAAGAACGAAAGTCATGGGGGGAGAAATCATTACGGTCCAAGCCGAGCTTGAAGATGAAGAGCGTTGGGAAGCGCAAGATATACCTTTAAATATTGTGTATGAAGATGACGATATTATGGTCATCAATAAACCACGAGATTTTGTCGTGCATCCGGGGGCAGGTACTCCAGATGGCACAGTGTTAAATGCACTCTTGTTCCATTACCCAGCTATCGCTGAAGTGCCGCGTGCAGGTATTGTGCATCGTTTGGATAAAGATACGACTGGTTTAATGGTGGTCGCTAAAACGGTTCCTGCACAAACACACTTAGTTCGAGCATTGCAAAAGCGTAAGATTACGCGTGAATATGAAGCGATTGTGATCGGTACTATGACTGCTGGTGGGATGATCGATAAGCCGATTGGCCGCCACTCAACAAAACGTACATTGATGGCGGTAAGCCCGATGGGTAAACCAGCGGTAACTCACTATCGTGTGGCCGAGCATTTTCGTGAACATACGCGACTTCGTTTGCGTTTAGAAACGGGCCGTACTCACCAAATTCGTGTGCATATGTCATATTTACAGCATCCTTTGCTTGGGGATACCGCCTATGGTGGCCGCGCTCGCATTCCGAAAGGGGCAACGCAAGAGCTGACCGATATGATCCGTGGTTTTGATCGTCAGGCTTTGCATGCCGTTATGCTTCGACTTGAGCATCCTGTGACTGGTGAAATGCTAGAATTTCATGCGCCAGTACCTGACGATATGATCATTATGGCGGAAGCTTTACGCGTAGATACTAAGTTGAATAAAAAAGACGAGTTCTAATGCAGAAGATCATCCCTAACTGGAATGCACCTAAACATGTAAAAGCTTTCTCCTCGACTAGAGTCGGTGGCTTTTCGTTAGCTCCTTATCAAGGGCTGAATTTAGGCATGCATGTTGGGGATGATCCTTTATCCGTTGAAAAAAATCGCCAATGGCTAACGCAGCAAGCGGCGATGCCCTCTGAACCTATTTGGCTTGAACAAACGCATTCAACACAAGTGCTAGAGGTTACTCAACCTACTCAGCAGATTCTGAGTGCCGATGGCGTTTTTACCCATCAGCATAATGTGGTTTGTTCTGTAATGACCGCTGATTGCTTACCTGTTCTACTCACTAATCACCAAGGCAGCGAAGTGGCTGCAGTTCATGCTGGTTGGCGCGGTTTAGCTAATGGGATACTCGAAAATGCGCTCGCCAAATTTTCTAGTGATATCCTTGCTTGGCTCGGTCCTGCTATCGGTCCTACGGCATTTGAAGTCGGTGATGATGTATACCATGCCTTTGTTGATCAAAATACCAACGCAAAGGCCGCATTTTCTCTTCAAGAGAATGGAAAATGGCTAGCAAATATTGCACAGTTAGCCACGTTAAGGTTGCATCAATGCGGTGTTTCAGAAATATCAGTTAGCGGCCTTTGTACCTTCCATAATCCTCATCAGTTTTATTCCTATCGACGCGACGGAATCACAGGTCGCCAAGCTTCATTTATTTGGATCGAAGAGTAACTTACGCAAGATCAATCTTCCCTAACTTGCCCCTTGAAAAAGCACTAGTACGTAGCCATCTTTAGCTACGTAAGATTAGTTTCTCAATTAAGGTGAGGAAAGTTGGTATGCGTCTTGATCGATTTACAAGCAAATTTCAAATTGCCATTTCTGATGCTCAATCATTGGCATTAGGCCGTGATCATCAATATATCGAGCCTGTTCATTTGATGGTGGCATTGCTCGATCAAAATGGCAGTCCAATTCGTCCACTTCTTACTATGTTAAGTGTGGACGTTATGCAATTGCGCTCGAAGCTCAGTGAGATATTAGACCGTTTGCCAAAAGTTAGCGGTATCGGTGGTGATGTTCAGCTTTCTAGCGCAATGGGTACTATGTTCAATTTGTGCGATAAACTCGCGCAAAAACGGCAAGATTCCTACATTTCTTCGGAAGTGTTTTTGCTAGCCGCACTAGAAGATAAGGGCGCGCTTGGTCAATTACTCAAAGAAATAGGGCTCACCGAGAAAAAAGTTTCTGAAGCAATAGAAAAAGTGCGTGGAGGTCAGAAAGTGAATGATCCAAATGCAGAAGAGCTAAGACAAGCGCTTGAGAAATTCACAATAGATCTAACTGAACGAGCGGAACAAGGCAAACTTGATCCTGTCATCGGCCGTGATGACGAAATTCGTCGTACCATTCAAGTATTGCAACGCCGGACCAAAAACAACCCAGTAATCATAGGTGAGCCTGGTGTTGGTAAAACAGCGATTGTGGAAGGGTTAGCACAGCGCATCATTAATAATGAGGTACCTGAAGGTCTACGTGGTCGTCGAGTATTGTCATTAGACATGGGGTCTTTGGTCGCAGGGGCTAAGTATCGTGGTGAATTTGAAGAACGCTTAAAATCTGTGCTTAATGAGCTAGCGAAAGAAGAGGGTAATGTCATCCTCTTTATTGATGAGTTGCACACTATGGTCGGTGCAGGTCGAGGCGAAGGCGCAATGGATGCGGGGAATATGCTTAAGCCCGCTCTGGCTCGAGGAGATCTACACTGCGTCGGTGCGACCACTTTAGACGAGTATCGTCAATATATAGAGAAAGATCCGGCACTTGAGCGACGTTTCCAAAAGGTACTGGTTGATGAACCTAGCGTAGAAGACACAGTAGCTATTTTGCGTGGTTTGAAAGAGCGCTATGAGCTCCATCACCATGTGGAGATCACCGATCCCGCTATTGTTGCTGCTGCGAGCTTATCGCACCGTTATATTTCTGATCGCCAGTTGCCCGATAAAGCGATTGACTTGATCGATGAAGCCGCTTCAAGTATTCGAATGCAAATAGATTCAAAGCCAGAATCTTTAGATAAGCTTGAGCGCAAAATTATTCAGCTAAAAATTGAGCAACAAGCGCTAACGAATGAACACGATGAAGCGAGTGAAAAACGCTTACAGGTGTTAAACGAAGAGTTACAAGTGAAAGAGCGTGAGTTTGCCGAGCTGGAAGAAGTTTGGAATGCGGAAAAAGCAGCTCTTTCGGGTACTCAGCATATTAAGTCCGAATTAGAGCAAGCGCGTATGGATATGGATTTCGCACGTAGAGCGGGTGACTTGAACCGTATGTCAGAACTTCAATATGGTCGAATTCCTGAACTTGAAAAGCAGCTCGACCTTGCAACTCAAGCTGAAATGCAAGAGATGACTTTGCTGCGCAACAAAGTAACTGATGTAGAAATTGCGGAAGTGCTTTCAAAGCAAACTGGTATTCCAGTTTCTAAAATGCTGGAAGCTGAGAAAGAAAAACTGCTGCAAATGGAGGATGCGCTGCATCAACGAGTTATCGGACAAGTTGAAGCCGTCGAAGTGGTATCAAATGCGATTCGCCGTAGCCGGGCTGGGTTATCTGATCCAAATAGACCGATTGGTTCCTTCTTATTCTTAGGGCCAACTGGTGTGGGTAAAACTGAATTGTGTAAAACACTCGCAAACTTTATGTTTGATAGTGAAGATGCCATGGTGCGAATCGACATGTCTGAGTTTATGGAAAAACACTCAGTAGCGCGATTAGTCGGCGCGCCTCCAGGTTATGTGGGCTACGAAGAGGGTGGCTACTTGACCGAGGCTATTCGTCGTAAACCGTACTCGGTTATCTTGTTGGATGAAGTTGAGAAAGCACACCCTGATGTCTTTAATATCCTGCTACAGGTATTAGATGATGGGCGCTTAACTGATGGACAAGGACGCACAGTTGATTTTCGTAATACAGTGGTAATTATGACCTCAAACTTAGGGTCTTCGCAAATTCAAGAAAAATTCGCAAGCTTGGATTATGAAGGCATTAAAAAAGAGGTAATGGAGATTGTAGGTAAACATTTTAGACCAGAGTTCTTAAACCGAGTGGATGAAAGTGTAGTATTCCATCCGTTGGCGCAAGAACAAATTAAATCGATCGCTTCTATTCAATTAGCCCGTCTTGGTAAACGAATGGAAGAGAAAGGTTATCAGCTTGAGGTATCTGAAAAAGCGTTAGAGCTGATTTCTCAAGTTGGGTTTGATCCTGTTTACGGAGCAAGACCATTGAAACGCGCTATTCAACAAAGCGTTGAAAATCCATTAGCGAAAGAAATCTTGGCAGGAAGAATCCTACCGGATAAAAAAGTTAAGCTAGTTGTTAGCAATGACCAAATTATTGCTCATCAAGACTAAACATTTACATTCAAAAGGGCCAGAAATGGCCCTTTTTGTTTGAAAATTACTCTCATTGGTTCTTTTGTGAGCTGTCGGTTCGTTTTTATGAGAAAGTTTCATTTTAAGACTTGTGTCCTTCTCTAAACTACCTATAATGCGCCTCGTTGTCAGGGCAGTGCTAGTTACTTCTGCTGATAATAGATGGACACTTGTTTAAAAGAAATAATCGATAAAGTGTTTGACACTTAAGGTTATATCGCTAGAATGTTCGTCCGCTTTGAATGCTTTTAGATAAGCATCCAAGCAAGCTCTTTAACAATATAAACCTATCAATCTGTGTGGGCACTCGTTGATGATAATCAAAAAAGATTTATCAATGAACTGAGTGACCAATCAGAATCAAGTTTACTTGATTTTGGCACAGTCAATTCATTGTTGTTCTGTTGGAACAACAATAGCTTTAAAATTACTTTTTTACTTTCGAGTAAGAGCAGTTTTGAAGTCAGTATTCATTGAGCCGGTCTTAGGACCAACAAAACTTTAATTGAAG
>NZ_CAWPDB010000006.1:0-10604 GCF_963886625.1 Vibrio sp. V23_P3S9T160 | reverse complement strand
GTATCAAGAAGATCATCAATGATTTTTAGATAGACTTATAATTAATGTTTTTTATTATAATCTTCGTGATATTCATTGCACCACATTATGAAAGAAGTCTCAATGTTTCTTAATGAATGTGACCAATAATTGATGCACTTTGATGACATGATCGGTTGCAATGCATTCGTTGTTAAGTACAATGTCATTTACCTAAAGCGAAGTAAGACATTTATCATTGTTAAAATGACTTAATAACGGTGGTTTATTGTACTTTCTTTGACGTAGAGGTGCGGTAAAAAATAGTAACTTCTGTTGGGGTAATGCCAATGAACAAAAGTGAAAGGTTTTATCGCCGAAGTAAGTATGCACATTAAAGCAGCTTGCTGGGGTTGTATTCGAATAGGAACAACACTGCCATAGTCTATTCTTTTTTTAAACTATGGAGCGCTACTGTAGGGTTGGGTGAAGTGTTCGCTTCCCTTTCGCTTAGTTCAACATGAATTACGTGGTTATCTTAGCTCGTAATTTGTCTGCAGTAGATCTCTAACCATTTACTTACTGGTTTTTGAAGATCATGAATTTAATCGATTTTGCATCATCTCCTCTGTCGCTGTTACCGCCTCTGGTAGCATTAAGTTTGGCTGTTCTTACACGCAGAGTACTTGTTTCATTAGGTGTCGGTATTGTATTAGGCGCGGTATTACTCGCGGATTATTCTTTTGGTAGTGCATTCAGTTATGTTGCTACTAAGGTATCAAGCGTCTTTGTTGCTGATGGCGGCATTAACACTTGGAATATGAGTATCGTCGGGTTTTTGCTTTTATTAGGTATGATGACCGCGCTATTAACTTTGTCTGGCGGTACTCGTGCTTTTGCCGAATGGGCACAAGTCCGCGTAAAAAGTAAACGTGGCTCAAAACTGCTGGCGGCATTTTTGGGTGTGTTTATTTTCGTTGATGATTATTTTAACAGTTTAGCCGTAGGTTCTATTTCTCGCCCTGTGACTGACCGCTTTTATGTATCTCGCGCTAAACTTGCCTATATCCTTGATTCAACTGCAGCACCAATGTGCGTTGTGATGCCAGCTTCTAGTTGGGGCGCGTACATTATGACGATTATTGGCGGTATTCTCGTTTCTCACGGGATTACCGAATATTCGGCATTGGGCGCGTACATGCGTTTAGTACCAATGAATTTTTATGCCATTTTTGCATTACTGATGGTGTTTGCGGTGGTGTGGTTCCAATTAGATATTGGTCAAATGCGCCAGCATGAAATTAATGCCTCCCAAGGCCGTGGATTTGACGACGCAAATGAAAACGATAGCCAAGACGCACATGAGTTAAATGAAGAGCTTGATATCAAAGAGAGCGAACATGGCAAAGTGTTGGATCTGGTTCTGCCTATCGTATTACTCATCATTGCAACGGTTTCAGCCATGTTATTTACGGGTGGTCAATCTTTAGCCGCAGACGGTAAAGCATTTGATCTACTGGGTGCGTTTGAAAACACCAATGTCGGCGCTTCATTGATTTACGGCGGGCTAGTTGGCTTGGCGATGGCTCTGTTTACTGTGTTTAAGCAAAAGCTGCCAATGAATGACATCCGTAATACATTGTGGATCGGTGCTAAATCGATGTTTGGTGCGATTTTGATCCTGATTTTTGCGTGGACAATTGGCTCTGTTATTGGGGACATGAAAACCGGTGCGTACATGTCATCTTTGGTTCAAGGTAATATTGATCCGCATTGGCTACCGGTCATCTTATTCTTACTATCGGGCGTGATGGCGTTTTCAACCGGCACTTCTTGGGGAACGTTTGGCATCATGTTGCCCATTGCTGGAGATATGGCCGCGGCGACCGATATCGCTCTAATACTCCCTATGCTGAGCGCGGTGCTCGCTGGTTCCGTTTTTGGTGACCACTGTTCTCCTATTTCTGACACCACCATTTTATCGTCGACAGGCGCGCGTTGTAACCATATCGATCACGTTGCGACACAATTGCCGTATGCACTGGCTACGGCCTTGGTTTCGAGTGTCGGTTTTGTTGTTTTAGGAATGACAGCGTCAGTGCTGATCTCGTTGGCTTGTGCTTCTGTTGCATTTATCATTGTGTGCATGATTATGGCCGCTATGGCGAAATCAAAAATGACACATTGCGAGACGTTGTAGCCGTATTTTGGTTAAATAGAGTTGATAAAAGGGAAACGAAAGTTTCCCTTTTTTATTACTGGTGCACGACGGCGAAAAAAGATTTTAAAAAAGCAAAATTTTTAGTTGAAAAAGAACATCAGCTTGGTTAGTGTGGAGTCAAGACAGCAAACCAATAAGAGCTGATAAGTATGCGTAATTTTGTAATGAACATTCATCATCACCATCACCCTAAATAATCTTTCGGGGAGGTGTACGCATACCCGGGAGGCAGGAAACTCCCGGTGGTTAAGTCAAAGCATTTAGATTAAAACCCTCGGGAGAACGCAAATCTCCCGAGGGTTTTTTCATTTTGCTTTAACTCAATTCCAAATACATTCAATACATTGCACAGGGAAATTGTCATGCAAACACAACGCCTAAGAATTGCCATCCAGAAGAAAGGCCGCTTGAGCTCAGAGTGCCAAGACTTACTTAAAAAATGCGGCGTGAAATTCAATATCATGGGTGAGCGTCTTGTCGTTCACTCTCTCAATATGCCGATCGACCTACTGCTAGTGCGTGATGACGACATACCCGGGCTGGTGATGGACGGTGTGGTTGATCTCGGTTTCATTGGTGAGAATGAACTGGAAGAGGTGCGTTTAGAACGCTTGTCACAAAATAAGAAAAGTGAGTTTGTTTCACTGCGCCGTCTTGATTTTGGTGGCTGCCGTTTATCCATCGCGATCAATAAAGATCAGCAATACAACGGTCCTCAAGATTTGGCGGGTAAACGCATCGCCACAACTTATCCGCAGCTACTCAAAGCGTACATGGATGAAAAGGGCATTGATTTTAGCACTTGTGTGCTCACAGGTTCTGTTGAGGTTGCGCCACGAGCTGGCTTAGCTGATGCGATTGCTGACCTTGTTTCTACCGGCGCAACATTAGAAGCGAATGGTCTCAAAGAGGCTGAAGTTATCTTCCAATCCAAAGCAACACTCATTCAGCGTCAAGGTGAATTCAGTGAAGATAAGCAAGCATTGATTGCTCGTTTATTGACGCGTATGCAAGGCGTGATTCAAGCCAAAGAGTCCAAATACATCATGCTGCATGCCCCGGTTGATCAATTAGAAGCGATTAAAGACTTACTTCCGGGAGCGGAAGACCCAACAGTGCTGCCTTTATCGGCGGAGAAAAATCGTGTTGCAGTACATGTGGTCAGTACCGAGAACCTATTTTGGGAAACCATGGAGCGCCTAAAAGCATTAGGGGCGAGTTCTATTTTGGTTTTACCTATAGATAAAATGATGGAGTAACGGCGATGAGAACTGTCGTTTGGCAATCGTTGAGTGAAACTCAGCAAGATTCAATTTTAGAACGCCCGGCCATTACTGAAGGAGCCAATGTCACTGCTGCCGTGAGCGCCGTGATTGCGCAGGTAAAAGCGCAAGGTGACCAAGCTTTAATTGAGTTAACTGAAAAATTTGACCGCGTGAAACCGGATTCAATTCGCGTCTCAAGTGGTGAGATTGATGCGGCGTGTGAGCGTCTTTCTGACAAGATGAAACGAGCGCTTCAACAAGCTTATGAGAACATTACTAAGTTCCATAAAGCACAAAAGCTGCAACCGATCAAAGTGGAAACGCAGCCGGGAGTGGTGTGTGAACAAGTCACGCGTCCAATTAATACGGTGGGCTTGTACATTCCCGGAGGCAGTGCGCCTTTACCTTCTACCGTATTAATGTTGGGTGTTCCTGCACAAATTGCAGGGTGTCGTAAAGTGGTGCTCTGCTCACCGCCACCGATTGCGGACGAAATCCTCTACGTGGCCAAGCTGTGTAACATTGATGAGGTATACAACATTGGTGGTGGTCAAGCGATTGCAGCAATGGCTTATGGGACGAAATCCGTTGCTAAAGTAGACAAAATCTTCGGCCCCGGTAATGCCTACGTGACAGAAGCAAAACGTCAAGTGAGTAATGATTTTCGCGGTGCAGCGATTGATATGCCAGCGGGTCCTTCGGAAGTGTTGGTGATTGCTGATGATACGGCTGATGCCGATTTCATCGCGGCTGATCTGCTTAGCCAAGCTGAGCACGGACCTGATTCACAAGTTGTGTTAGTGACCCCTTCAGCGGTGATTGCCGATCAAGTAACAGATGCAGTGCAAAAGCAGCTAAAAAGCTTATCTCGCGCCGCCATTGCAGAAAAGGCCTTGGCTTCTAGTTTGATCATTATCGCTGAGTCTTTGACCCAAGCAGTTTCTATCTCGAACTACTACGGCCCTGAGCACTTAATTGTGCAAACGCGGAACCCTCGTGAGCTGTTGCCGTTACTTGATAACGCTGGCTCAATTTTCTTAGGTGAGTGGTCACCAGAATCAGCCGGTGACTACGCTTCGGGTACCAACCACGTTTTGCCAACATACGGTTACACGCGTACTTATTCTAGCCTTGGTTTAGCTGATTTTAGTAAGCGCATGACGGTGCAAGAACTCAGCGCAGAGGGCTTACAAGGGTTAGCGCCAACCGTGGTCACAATGGCAGAAGCTGAAGGATTGGATGCACACAAACGTGCGGTCACCATTCGAGTCGAAAAATTGCAAAAGGCGAAAAAATAATGGAAAAACTGGCTCGTAAGCAAATTCAAGCACTGAAACCTTACTTATCGGCTCGCCGTATTGGCGGCAGTGGTGATGTGTGGCTCAATGCCAACGAATCGCCATTCAATAATGAGTACAAAACCGATTTTGTGCGTTTGAACCGTTACAGTGATTGCCAACCCAAAGCTATGATCGATGCGTATGCGGCTTATGCCAAGGTACAGCCAGAGCAGGTGTTGACCTCACGCGGTGCTGATGAAGGGATTGAACTTTTGATCCGCGCATTTTGTGAGCCCAATCAAGACGCTATTTTATACTGTCCGCCGACTTATGGTATGTACGCGATTAGCGCTGAAACGTTCGGTGTCGAGCGTAAAGTTGTGCCATTAACGGCGGATTGGCAGCTCGACCTGTCAGCCATTCGTGCCAATTTGGACAGCGTGAAGTTGATCTTCGTTTGTAGTCCTAATAATCCAACCGGCAATTTAGTTAAGCGCCAAGATATTATTGCTTTGCTGGAAATGACTAAAGACCGCGCTATTGTCGTGATGGATGAAGCCTACATTGATTTTTGTCCAGAAGCCTCAACCGTTGATTTATTAGCGCAATATCCGAATTTGGCGATTTTACGCACCTTATCCAAAGCGTTTGCGCTTGCAGGTTTGCGCTGCGGTTTTACCTTGGCCAATAAAGAGCTGATTGATGTGCTGCAGAAGGTAATTGCACCTTATCCCGTGCCAATTCCGGTAGCAGACATTGCCGTGCAAGCGTTATCGGAAGCTGGGCTTGCTCGTACCAAATTCCAAGTGTTGGATCTCAATGCAAACCGTGCTTACTTACAAGCAGGGTTGTATATGGTGCCCCATTTAACTGTGTTTGAAGGGTGGGGAAACTACCTATTAGTGAAATTCCCCGATGGCGATGCATTGTTTAAAGCCGCTTGGGATCACGGCATTATTTTACGCAATTCTCCGATTGAAAATTGCGTGAGGAT
This sequence comes from Vibrio sp. V23_P3S9T160, assembly GCF_963886625.1. Classification (NCBI taxonomy): domain Bacteria; kingdom Pseudomonadati; phylum Pseudomonadota; class Gammaproteobacteria; order Vibrionales; family Vibrionaceae; genus Vibrio; species Vibrio sp. V23_P3S9T160. The sequence continues at coordinate 4,886 of NZ_CAWPDB010000006.1, read as the reverse complement.
CAGTATCGGTAATCGCGAAGAGTGTGAAAAAACACTCGCTTTTATTCGCAATTATTATCAGTAATCGAGCACCATAAATAGCCAAAAATGAATAAGAGCCAGTCGTTTAAGTGACGTTACTGGCCAATAGAAAAGGATATTCCAGTGAGCAAACAGCAAAAAATTCTCTTTATTGATCGTGACGGCACCTTAATTGTTGAGCCTCCGGTCGATTTCCAAGTTGATCGTTTAGACAAACTGAAACTAGAGCCGTATGTGATCCCAAGCCTACTGGCTTTGCAGGCTGCGGGTTATCGGCTGGTGATGGTCACCAACCAAGATGGACTGGGGACGGATAGCTATCCTCAAGCGGATTTCGATGCCCCTCATGCGATGATGATGGACATTTTTCAGTCCCAAGGAGTGATCTTTGATGATGTGCTGATTTGCCCGCACTTTGAAAAAGATAATTGCTCTTGCCGCAAACCCAAACTGGGGATGGTTAAAGAGTATCTGCAAGGAGGCAAAGTCGATTTTCAGCAATCAGTGGTGATTGGCGATCGAATGACCGACCTGCAACTGGCTGAAAATATGGCGATCCGTGGTATTCAATATCATCCGAAAAGTATGGGATGGCGTGAAATAGTTAAAGACTTAACCGTGAAAGCGCGCAGCGCCGAAGTGGTAAGAACCACTAAAGAGACCGACATTAAAGTTGCGGTCAATTTGGATGAAACGGGTGGTAATCAAATTACAACGGGGTTAGGTTTTTTTGACCACATGCTTGACCAAATCGCAACCCATGGTGGTTTTCAATTGAAGTTGAGCGTCAATGGTGATCTGCACATTGATGATCACCACACCATTGAAGATACCGCATTAGCACTCGGGCAAGCCTTAAAAGAGGCATTAGGCGATAAGCGTGGCATTGGTCGTTTTGGTTTTTCGTTGCCGATGGATGAGTGTTTAGCACAATGCGCGCTCGATCTATCGGGTCGCCCTTATCTGAAATTTGAGGCCACCTTTACACGTGAGCAAGTGGGCGATCTCTCCACTGAAATGGTATATCACTTCTTCCGTTCATTAACCGACACTTTGGCCTGTACGCTACATCTCTCATCCAGTGGCGAGAATGATCACCATATTATTGAAAGTTTGTTTAAGGCTTTTGGCCGCACATTGCGCCAAGCCATTAAAGTGGAAGGCAATGAACTACCTAGCAGCAAAGGAGTACTGTAATGTCGTCAGTCCGCGAAGCGATGAGTGATAACAGCAGCCAGCCGCAAAAGGTTGTCATCATTGATACAGGCTGCGCTAATGTTTCTTCCGTGAAATTTGCCATCGAACGCTTGGGTTACCCAGTCACTATTTCAAAAGATCCTGATGTGGTGTTGACGGCAGATAAGCTGTTTTTACCCGGTGTCGGTACGGCAAGTGAGGCGATGAAAAATCTGCAACAGCGCGATTTAATCACCTTGGTAAAACAGGTTGAAAAGCCACTGCTCGGCATCTGTTTAGGCATGCAACTGTTAGGTCAGCTGTCAGAAGAAAAAGGACAGCAAGCTAGCGATCAAGCTAATGGCATTGTTGATAATGATATTGTTGAATGCTTGAGATTATGTGACGGCGAGGTTCGCCTGATGGATACAGGCGATTTACCACTGCCACATATGGGTTGGAATACGGTCAATGCCGAAAGCGGCCATCCTCTGTTTAAAGGCATTGAGCAAGGTGAATATTTCTATTTTGTCCATAGCTACGCCATGCCCGTCGGTGAATACACGATTGCTGAATGTGAATACGGTAAGCCTTTCACCGCGGCGCTGCAAAGCGGTAATTACTATGGTGTCCAATTTCACCCAGAGCGCTCATCCAAAGCTGGCTCAGCACTGATCAAGAACTTCTTGGAATTATAAAAGGGAATTAGCAATGATTATTCCAGCATTAGATTTAATTGATGGCCAAGTGGTTCGCTTATTTCAAGGCGATTATGGTCAAGTTACCGAATACAAAGTGGACCCTGCAGAGCAGTTTCGCCTCTATCATCAGGCTGGAGCTAACTGGTTGCACCTTGTCGATTTAACGGGTGCAAAAGATACTTCGGCCCGACAGCTTGATCTGATTGCCAAACTGCTTGCCAGTACCCCTGCCAATATTCAAATTGGTGGCGGTGTTCGTAGTGAGCAAGATGTGGCGGATTTATTAAATGCGGGTGCGCAGCGCGTGGTTGTCGGTTCTACGGCCGTAAAACAGCCTGAATTAGTCAAAGAATGGATGGAAAAGTATGGTGCAGAAAAAATTGTGCTAGCGCTCGACATCAACATTGATCAAGACGGCACACGTAAAGTGGCCATTTCAGGTTGGCAAGAAGATTCAGGTGTAACGATAGAAGCCTTGATTGATGATTACCTAACGGTCGGTTTGACGCACGTATTGTGCACTGATATTTCGCGCGATGGCACACTAGCCGGTTCTAACGTTGAGTTGTATATCGATTTATGCAAACAGTACCCACAAGTACAGTTTCAATCCTCAGGTGGTATCGGTAGCTTAGCGGACATCAAAGCTTTAACAGGCAGTGGCGTCGCAGGCGTGATTGTCGGTCGTGCCTTATTAGATGGTAAGTTCACCGCTCAGGAGGCATTCGAATGTTGGCAAAACGCATAATTCCTTGTTTGGATGTCCGCGATGGACAAGTAGTGAAAGGGGTGCAGTTTCGCAATCACGAAATCATTGGTGATATCGTACCGCTTGCAAAACGCTACGCCGAAGAGGGCGCGGATGAGTTGGTGTTTTACGACATTACCGCGTCGAGTGATGGCCGAGTGGTTGATAAAAGTTGGGTGGCGCGTGTCGCGGCAGTGATTGATATTCCATTTTGCGTCGCGGGCGGTATTAAATCTGCCGAAGATGCTGCGCGAATTTTAGAATTTGGTGCAGATAAAGTCTCCATTAACTCTCCTGCACTCGCTAACCCACAGTTGATTACTGACTTAGCGGATAAATTTGGCGTGCAATGTATTGTGGTCGGCATTGACTCTTACTTCGATCAAGAAACGGGTCAGTATCAGGTCTATCAATTTACTGGAGATGAGACGCGCACCAAAGCAACACAGTGGCAAACTTGCGATTGGGTACAAGAGGTACAAAAACGTGGTGCGGGTGAAATCGTATTGAATATGATGAACCAAGACGGCGTGCGTAATGGTTATGATCTACAGCAACTCCAGAAGGTACGTGCTGTGTGTCGCGTGCCACTTATCGCTTCTGGCGGGGCGGGAACGATGGAGCACTTTGCGCAAGCTTACCAACAAGCTCATGTCGATGGCGCGTTGGCGGCATCGGTTTTTCACAAGCAGATCATCAATATCGGCGAATTAAAACAATATTTACAAGCAGAAGGTGTAGAGGTAAGACGATGAGTTTTCAAGTATCGAGTGCGGTTGCACTTTCTGAGCGTATTGATTGGAACAAAGTTGATGGCCTTGTTCCGGCGATAGTGCAAGATTTTCAATCAAGTCAAGTGCTTATGATGGGTTACATGAACCAAGATGCGTTGCAAAAAACCGCGCAAACAGGCCAAGTGACGTTCTTTTCTCGCAGCAAACAGCGCCTTTGGACCAAAGGAGAGACCTCTGGTCATGTGTTACAGTTGAAAAACATGGCGCTCGATTGTGATAATGACACTTTATTGGTCAAAGTGAATCCCATTGGGCCAACGTGCCATACTGGAACCACAACCTGTTGGGATAACGATGCACAAGAAGAGTCTCAAATGGTGTGGCTTCATCAGCTTGAGCAGCTATTGGCTGCCCGCAAGAGTGCCGACCCTGATTCCTCTTACACCGCTAGCCTTTATGCCCGTGGAACAAAGCGTATTTCGCAGAAAGTGGGCGAAGAGGGCGTTGAAGTTGCGCTTGCGGCGACGTCGGGCGATAAGGCGGAGTTAGTGTGTGAGTCTGCTGATTTGATTTATCACTTATTGGTGCTATTGCAAGACCAAGGATTAGCGTTGAGTGATGTGATTGATAAGCTTAAAGAACGCCATAAATAAACACAGTGAAGCCTCTTAAATAAAGAGGCTTCCGTTTTTGAGAGCGGTGTTAGAGGGTAATTTCTTTCCACTCACCGGGTTGTAGATCGCCTAAAACAATGTCGCCCATCGCGTAGCGCACTAAGCGCAGTGTTGGAAAGCCAATATGCGCAGTCATACGTCGTACTTGCCGGTTTTTACCTTCAGTAATGGTAATCGCAAGCCATGTGGTTGGGATTTGTGCGCGAAAACGAACCGGTGGATTACGTTCCCACAAGGTAGGCGGTTGCAAAACCTCAACCTTGGCAGGCAGCGTCATGCCATCTTTTAGCTCTACACCTTGGCGCAATTTATCTAAATCGTTTTGAGCGGGTTCTCCTTCTACTTGAACCCAATACGTTTTTGGTAATTTTGACTGCGGCTGCGTTAGTCTCGCTTGCAAGATGCCGTCATTGGTGAGCACCATCAAACCTTCGCTGTCTCTGTCCAAGCGACCTGCGGCATACACCTCTTTTACGGGAATAAAATCAGCGAGAGTTTTGCGCCCATCACCATCGGTAAACTGGCTTAGCGTATCAAAAGGCTTATTAAAGATGATGACTTTTCGATCAGCAAGTGATACTCGTTTTTTTACCTCTTCTGCAGATGAGGAGGAGCGGGCGGTTGAACGCTGATGTGGATCGCGCCGTTTAAAATGAGAAGAGCCAGAGGGTTTTGATACTGATGAAGAATCACGACGCAAGCGGGATGACATGTTAACTACCTTGCAAAAATGTAAATGAAGTGTGTTTGAAAGTTTTCTGAACTTTGGATTTAAGCTATGATTTGCGCGCCCAGAAACAGGATTGACGCACAAGATAATAGACTATTATCC
>NZ_CAWPDB010000005.1:0-10652 GCF_963886625.1 Vibrio sp. V23_P3S9T160 | reverse complement strand
GGGTATGGCGGATATCGCTGAAGTGCTTTGGCGTAGCCACTTAAACCATAACCCACAAAACCCACAATGGGCTGACCGCGACCGTTTTGTGCTGTCAAACGGCCACGGCTCAATGCTGATTTACTCTTTATTGCACCTGAGCGGTTACGCGCTGTCGATTGATGATTTGAAAAACTTCCGTCAATTGCACTCAAAAACACCAGGTCACCCAGAATACGGTTACGCGCCGGGCATTGAAACCACCACGGGCCCACTAGGCCAAGGTATTACTAATGCGGTCGGCATGGCGATGGCTGAAAAAGCACTGGCGGCGCAGTTCAACAAACCGGGTCACGACATTGTTGACCACTTCACTTATGTGTTCATGGGTGATGGTTGTTTGATGGAAGGCATCTCGCACGAGGCGTGTTCTCTGGCGGGCACACTGGGCCTTGGCAAACTGATTGCGTTTTGGGATGACAACGGCATCTCTATCGATGGTCATGTGGAAGGCTGGTTCTCTGATGACACGCCAAAACGTTTTGAAGCGTACGGCTGGCATGTTATTGCTGCGGTTGATGGCCATAACGCTGAAGCGATTAATGCCGCGATTGAGGCTGCGAAAGCAGACCCTCGTCCAACCTTGATTTGCACCAAAACCATCATCGGTTTTGGCTCGCCAAATAAAGCGGGCTCACACGACTGTCACGGTGCCCCTTTAGGCGCTGAAGAAATCAAAGCAGCGCGTGAATTCCTGGGTTGGCCGCATGCACCTTTCCACATCCCTGCCAACATTTACGCGCAGTGGGATGCCAAAGAAGCTGGCCAAGCGAAAGAAACCGATTGGAACGCCAAGTTTGAAGCCTACGCCGCCGCTTACCCAGCCGAAGCCGCTGAGTTCAAACGCCGCGTAAATGGCGAGTTGCCAGCAGAATGGGAAGCGAAAGCGAGTCAAATTATCGCTGACCTTCAAGCTAACCCAGCCAATATTGCGTCACGTAAAGCGTCACAAAATGCGCTGGAAGCGTTTGGTAAAATGCTGCCAGAATTTATGGGCGGCTCGGCGGACTTGGCACCGTCTAACCTCACCATGTGGTCGGGCTCTCAATCGCTCACGGCGGAAGATTTCTCGGGTAACTACATTCACTACGGTGTGCGTGAATTCGGTATGACTGCCATCATGAATGGTATCGCGCTGCACGGTGGCTTCGTTCCTTACGGCGCAACCTTCCTGATGTTTATGGAATACGCCCGTAATGCAATGCGTATGGCCGCGCTGATGAAGATTCAGAACATCCAAGTCTACACTCATGACTCGATTGGCTTGGGTGAAGATGGCCCAACCCATCAACCGGTTGAGCAAGTGGCTTCACTGCGTTTGACACCGAACATGAGCACATGGCGTCCGTGTGACCAAGTGGAATCAGCCGTCGCATGGAAGTTGGCGATTGAGCGTAAAGATGGCCCATCAGCGCTGATTTTCTCTCGCCAAAACCTAGCGCAGCAGCCACGCAGTGAAACGCAAGTTGCGGATATCGCGAAAGGTGGTTACATCCTAAAAGAGTGCACTGGTCAGCCTGAGCTTATCCTGATTGCCACTGGCTCTGAAGTTGAACTGGCGGTAAAAGCCGCAGAGCAACTTACAGCAGAAGGTAAGAAAGTGCGCGTAGTTTCGATGCCATCGACCGATGCGTTTGATAAACAAGACGCAGCTTACCGCGAAGCCGTACTACCAGCCGCCGTGACTAAGCGTATTGCAATTGAAGCAGGTATCGCCGACTTCTGGTACAAGTACGTTGGTTTTGGCGGCAAGATCATCGGTATGACTACCTTTGGTGAGTCAGCACCAGCGGATCAACTGTTCAAAATGTTCGGCTTTACGACTGAAAACGTGGTGAAACAAGCACAAGAGCTGCTTGCTTAAGTCTTCTTATTTTTAATGTAAAAGCCCAGCGAATGACTCGCTGGGCTTTTTTGATCTTGATGTTTATGGTGCTTTCCATTCCTCAGGACAGGCTTGACGTAGCGCGTCGATAAACAGACGCAGTTTGAGCGGATGTCTGCCTGCTGGATAATGACAACTAATTTCAGTGGGTGGCGACAACCATTCTGGCAAACATGCTTGCACACTGTTTGGGTGCGCTTGTTCAAAGCCTTTGGCAAACCATGTCGGCAGTAAGCCGATGCCTCTTCCTTTGGCTATCGCATCCGCTTGCATAGCTAAATTATCACTCTGCAAGCGGCTTGTGAGCGCAGGTAAAAGATAGCTGCCGTGAATAGGATGGATGAGAGCCAAGGCTTCTTGGCGAAAAGCGATAAAATCAATCCAAGGATGTTTGACTAGATCCTGTGGATGCTCTGGCATGTCGTTATTGGCAAGATAGTGTGGCGACGCATAAGGTGAATATTGCCAATGGCCGAGCAATTCACGTCTCCAGCCTTGTTGAGCAAACGGGCCAATCCAAATCAATAAATCAGGCTCAAGATGCGACTCTTCTGCCACATATTGGCTGTAGAGTCGAATGTTGATTTCGGTATGGGTTTGCATGAACTCATCCAATACGTTGCTCAACCAGCCACGAATTAAGTTCGGATGAACCACCAAGGTCATTTCACCGCTGATTTGGTTATTAAACTCTTGCAGTGCTTCATGGCTTTTTTCTGCTAATTCAAGCAGTTGTTCTGTATAAACTGCAAAAACTTGCCCAGCTTTAGTCAAAGTTAGACGGTTGCCTTGCCGAGCAATTAAGGCTTGTCCGAGATCGTTTTCCAAAGACGCCAAACGTCGACTGAGGGTGGACTTAGGCTGTTCCAGCGCTTTCGCCGCCGCAGTCAGGCTTTTGTATTGACAGAGAGCATGGAAAGCTTTGATCGCACTGAAATCATGCATAAGTAAAATGGCCTTTTAATCTAATCATCACTGTGTTCCATATTCGGTATCGACCATTCCATCTGTCTATCTATCTCAATCATCAAAATTATGAATAATCCACTCCTGAAATTAATAATCATTATCATTTAAAGGAGTGGTACATGTCCAGACTCAATCCGCTGAATGTTGCAATTACTGCAGCGCTCGGGTTATTCACCTCATCACACGTGTTCGCTGAAGAAATTCAATCTTATGAGAAATTAGTGGTGACGGCGGCTGGTTTTGAACAAACACAAGCGCAGGCTCCAGCGAGTATCAGTGTGATTACACGAGAAGAGTTGCAATCACGTTATTATCGTGATGTAACCGATGCACTGCGCAGTGTGCCGGGCGTGTTGGTGACTGGAGGTGGTGACAAAACAGACATCAGCTTGCGCGGTATGAGTTCAAACTACACCTTGATGTTAGTCGATGGTAAGCGTCAATCTTCGCGTCAAACTCGACCAAATAGTGATGGCCCAGGTATTGAGCAGGGATGGATGCCACCACTGCAAGCCATTGAACGAATTGAAGTGATTCGTGGCCCAATGTCGACTTTGTATGGTTCAGATGCGATTGGTGGTGTGATCAACATCATCACACGAAAAGATAATCAAGAGTGGTCAGGCAGTGTTCAGTTGGATACGGTTTTCCAAGAAAATCGCGATTCTGGCGATCAGAACAGCGTCAACTTCTTCCTGACAGGGCCACTGGCCGACAATCTTTCTCTGCAAGTTTATGGACAGAGTACCGAACGCGATGAAGATAAGATTGAACGTGGCTACCAAGACAAAAGCTTAAAAAGTTTAACTTCAAAGTTAAACTACCAACTTAATGAGCAGCATGATCTGACTTTTGAAGTGGGCACTTCCGCACAAGATCGCCGAGGCAATGTAGGGTTATCCGTGCCAACGACAGGTTGTAAAGGTGGGTGCGAAGACAGCTTAAACGAATACCGTAGAACCTATATTTCCCTTTCTCACCAAGGGGATTGGGGCGACTATGGTGTGTCGGATACTTATGTCCAACGTGAAGTAAGTAACAATAAAAGCCGTGAGATGGAGATCATCAATACGGTGGCTAAATCAAGCTTAGTGGTGCCATTGACTAACAATACGGCAACCGTAGGCATTGAGGCTTCACATTCAAAGTTAGAAGATTTTACCTCAAATAAAGCCTCTGATTTAACTCAGATTGAAAGCACTCAATGGGCGGCGTTTGTTGAAGACGAGTGGCGCATGACCGAGTCGTTTAACCTAACCTTAGGTGGCCGTGTTGACCACGATGAAAATTATGGTTCTCATTTTAGCCCAAGAGCGTATGGCGTGTGGACCATCAATCCAGCGTGGATTCTGAAAGGTGGCGTGGCCACGGGTTTCCGTTCACCGCAGCTCAGAGAAGTCACGCCAAATTGGGCGCAAGTGAGTCAAGGCGGTAATATTTACGGCAACCCAGATTTAAAACCCGAAACTTCAATCAACAAAGAGTTGGGGTTGATGTACCAAAATGGAGCGGGTCTTAACGCGAGTTTGACTTTCTTCCATAATGATTTCAAAGACAAAATTACCCGTGTTGTGTGCCCAAGCAACGTCTGTACTGCAGGCCCGAACGAGTGGGGCTCTGATCCCACTTATCGAGTGAACGTTGATGAAGCGTACACGCGTGGGGTTGAAAGTACGCTCGGTTTACCTATCACAGAAACGGTTTATTTCAACGCGAGCTATACCTTTACTGACTCAGAGCAAAAAACCGGAAAATATCAAGGTATGCCACTTGAGCAACAACCTGAACATCGCTTCAGCGCTGATATTGATTGGCAAGCGACTGACAATTTGAGCAGTTGGTTGAAGCTGACTTATCGTGGAAAAGAGAGCAACCCAGTCACTGGCCCTTCTCGTAGCAGCTTGATTGAGCCAGCTTATCAGTTCATCGATACTGGCATCACTTACGCGCTTTCTTCTCAAGTAAGTTTGAAAGGTGCGATTTACAATCTACTCGATGAAGAAATTTCATACCAAGAATATGGCTATGTAGAAGATGGACGTCGTTATTGGTTAGGTATTGACGTTAATTTTTAAACCATCAATACCGCAAATGAAATGGCTCCCGTTTGGTGAGCCATTTTTTATGGACATCTTTCTTGTCGTAGCCGCCGTTGCTTATACCTTGAGTTCGCTTAGAAACGGAATCTTTTGCGACAACTGATGGCTTGGGGTGTTGCTCTTGGTCGCTATCGGTTACTATCTGTACCACGAAAAAAGTTAAGACGATGGAATGATGCTTAAAGTCGCGATCAATGGTTTTGGGCGTATCGGGCGCAACGTGCTGCGTGCGATATATGAAAGTGGAAAAAGTCGGCAGATAAAAGTGGTGGCGGTGAATGAGCTGGCGCTACCTGATGCCATGGCGCACCTACTGCAATACGACACTACTCATGGTCGATTTGGTAAAAAGATCACCAATGATCAAGAGCATATCTATGTTCATCATGGGCTGGATGAGTATGACTCGATTCGAATTTTGCACCTTAGTGAAATCAAACTTCTGCCATGGCGCGATTTAGGCGTTGATATTGTGCTCGACTGCACGGGTGTGTACGGCTCAAAAGCCGATGGTTTGGAGCACATTGAGGCAGGTGCAAAGAAGGTACTCTTTTCACATCCCGGCTCACATGATCTCGATAATACGATCATTTATGGGGTCAACCATGAGACGCTAACCGCAGAACATCGCATTGTGTCGAACGGATCCTGTACCACCAACTGCATTGTACCGATTATTAAAGTTCTTGATGAAGCGTTTGGTATCGATTCCGGAACCATTACCACCATTCACTCGTCAATGAATGATCAACAAGTGATCGATGCCTACCACACCGATTTGCGTCGAACACGTTCCGCAAGCCAATCCATCATTCCAGTGGACACCAAGTTGCACAAAGGAATTGAAAGGATCTTTCCGAAATTTTCTAACAAATTTGAAGCGATATCAGTGCGCGTACCGACAGTTAATGTCACCGCGATGGATTTGAGTGTCACAATTAATACAAATGTGAAAGTTAATGACGTAAATCAAACCATTGTTAACGCATCTCAGTGTACATTACGTGGCATTGTTGACTATACTGAAGCTCCGCTTGTTTCCATCGATTTTAACCACGATCCCCATAGTGCGATTGTTGATGGTTCACAAACAAGAGTGAGCAACGGGCAGCTTGTTAAAATGCTCGTTTGGTGTGATAACGAATGGGGCTTTGCGAATCGCATGCTGGATACGGCACTCGCAATGCAAGCATCCGAGTAGTAGCAGGATGATGGAGATTTATTTATTTTCAGGCTTGAAATAAATAACTCAAATCTCCATATCGATAACCAGTTTGAAGAATTTATAGGCTCGGCAAGGTTGCCGGGTTTCCAAAAACTTTATTTATTAATATTTGAGAGGACAAACCATGTCTGTAATCAAGATGACCGACCTGGACCTAGCAGGTAAACGCGTATTTATCCGTGCTGACCTAAACGTACCAGTGAAAGATGGCAAAGTAACTTCTGATGCACGTATTCTTGCATCGCTACCAACAATTCAGCACTGCCTAGCGGCAGGCGCTAAAGTGATGGTTACTTCTCACCTAGGTCGTCCAACTGAAGGCGAATACGCGGAAGAGTTCTCTCTACTACCAGTGGTTAATTACCTAAACGACGCGCTAGATTGCGAAGTGAAACTGGCAAAAGATTACCTAGATGGCCTAGAGCTAAACGCAGGTGAGCTTGTTGTTCTAGAAAACGTTCGCTTTAACAAAGGCGAGAAAAAGAACGAAGAAGAACTATCTAAAAAGTACGCCGCTCTTTGCGACGTATTTGTGATGGATGCATTTGGTACGGCTCACCGTGCACAAGCCTCAACTCACGGCATTGGTATGCAAGCACCTATCGCTTGTGCTGGTCCACTATTGGCAGCAGAACTTGAAGCACTAGGCAAAGCAATGGATAACCCAGAGCGTCCATTAGTGGCTATCGTTGGTGGCTCAAAAGTATCTACTAAACTAACGGTTCTAGAATCGCTATCTAAAATTGCTGACCAACTGGTTGTTGGCGGTGGTATTGCTAACACTTTCATCGCAGCAGCAGGCCACAACGTAGGTAAGTCTCTATATGAAGCAGACTTGCTTGAAACGGCTAAAAAGTTGATGAAAGAGTGTTCTATTCCAGTAGCAACAGATGTTGCTTGTGCAAAAGCCTTTGATGAAAACGCAGAAGCGGAAATCAAAAACGTGGCGGATGTTCAAGATGACGATATGATTTTCGACCTAGGTCCAGACTCAACCGCACAACTAGCTGAAATCATCGCTAACGCAAAAACCATTCTATGGAACGGTCCTGTTGGCGTATTTGAATTCAAAAACTTCGAAGCAGGTACAAAAGGTATCTCTGAAGCGATTGCGAAATCTGCAGGTTTCTCAGTGGCTGGTGGTGGTGACACACTAGCGGCAATCGACAAGTTCGGTATCAAAGCGGATGTCTCTTACATCTCTACTGGCGGCGGTGCATTCCTTGAGTTTGTTGAAGGTAAAGTACTACCAGCGGTTGAAATGCTAGAAGCACGCGCGAAAGCTTAATGACTAATGAAAGCGGGAGTGATTCCCGCTTTCTTGTTTGCTGCACGTGTGTTTTTATTCTGATAGAATGACGCCAGTTGTGAGCAAACGTTTGCAAGAATTTAAACTTAACTGTTTTATTTTTAAAACGATAGAAAAAATAGGATCAAATCCATGTCTAAGATCTTCGATTTCGTAAAACCAGGCGTAATTTCTGGCGATGACGTACAGAAAGTATTTGAAGTTGCAAAACAAAATAACTTTGCTCTTCCTGCAGTAAACGTAGTGAACACTGACTCTATCAATGCGGTTCTTGAAGCTGCATCTAAAGTGAAAGCGCCAGTGGTTGTTCAGTTCTCTAATGGTGGCGCGGCTTTCTTTGCTGGTAAAGGCGTTAAACTTGCTGGTCAAGGTGCACAAATCCTAGGTGCGGTTGCTGGCGCGAAATATGTTCACGCTGTAGCAGAAACTTACGGTGTGCCTGTTATTCTTCACACTGACCACGCTGCGAAGAAACTACTTCCTTGGATCGACGGTCTACTAGACGCAGGCGAAGAGTTCTTCGCTCAAACTGGTAAGCCTCTATTCTCTTCTCATATGCTAGACCTTTCTGAAGAGTCTCTAGAAGAGAACGTTGAAACTTGTGCGAAATACCTAGAGCGTATGGCTAAAATGGGTATGACTATCGAGATCGAACTGGGTTGTACTGGTGGCGAAGAAGACGGCGTTGACAACTCAGACATGGATTCATCTGAGCTGTACACTTCTCCTGAAGACGTAGCTTACGCTTACGAGAAATTGAGCGCAGTGAGCCACCGTTTCACTATCGCAGCTTCTTTCGGTAACGTACACGGTGTTTACCAAGCGGGTAACGTGGTACTGACTCCAACTATCCTACGTGATTCACAAGCGTATGTTTCTGAGAAATTTGGCCTTCCAGCGAACTCTCTAAACTTCGTATTCCACGGTGGTTCTGGTTCTTCTGAAGCCGAGATCAAAGAGTCAATCAGCTATGGTGTTATCAAAATGAACATCGATACTGATACTCAGTGGGCAACTTGGGACGGTATCCGTCAGTACGAAGCTGAAAACCATGATTACCTACAAGGTCAAATTGGTAACCCTACGGGTGAATCTGCGCCAAACAAGAAATACTACGATCCACGCGTATGGCTACGTGCTGGTCAAGCATCGATGGTTGCTCGTTTAGAGAAAGCCTTCGCTGACCTTAATGCGATCGACGTACTATAAGTTCATTTATCTGGACTAAGTGATGAACCCGCTCAATGAGCGGGTTTTTTTATGGCCGAGATTCAGACAAAATGACTGGCGGATTGTTAAAATATTGCTTAACCTCTAACAAGCTCATATCAATGCTTCCAAGTAACTATTTGTTTTGTCAGTGTTTACATAAAACTGACTTTGCAACATAACCAAAGTGAGATATTGTGCCAAAAAACTGACACTCTGCTGTCAGTCGTTTTTTGTATTTGATGTTCAGTGGTAACAACAACATTCAAAATGATTTTATAAAGAGGAAATGCAATATGTCAGGTGAATCAATGGGCATCGAAGGTCCATTAGTCGATGGTTTAGCGCAAGCCAATACTTGGCTGACCAATAATTCAGATCTTTTGATACAATACGGCGTCAATATTATTTCCGCTATTCTGATCCTATTTATCGGTAACATTGTTGTTAAAGCTGTGGCTGGAAGTGTTGCCAAGGCTCTGAAAAAGAAAGACATGGACAAAGCAGTTGTTGAGTTTGTTCATGGTCTAGTCCGTTATACGCTATTTGTAGTGGTATTAATTGCCGCTTTAGGTCGCATTGGTGTGCAAACCGCTTCTGTTGTGGCCATTATCGGTGCGGCTGGATTGGCGGTTGGTTTAGCGCTACAAGGCTCCCTATCAAACTTTGCTGCGGGCGTTTTGATTGTGGCATTCCGCCCATTCAAATCCGGTGATTACGTGGAAGTGAGTGGTACTGCTGGATCGGTTGAATCGATTCAAATTTTTTCAACAGTACTGCGCACGCCTGACAATAAAATGGTGATTGTGCCTAATGGTTCGATCATCAGTGGCCCAATTGTTAACTATTCACGCCATGACACTCGTCGTATTGATTTGGTGATTGGTGTTTCTTATAAGTCCAATCTGCAAAAAACCAAGGAAGTGCTGGCTAAAGTAGTCGCGGCAGAGCCTCGTTTGTTGAAAGATCCTGCACCGACTATCGGTGTAATGGCCTTGGCCGATTCTTCAGTCAATTTTGTGGTTCGTCCTTGGGTGAAAACGACAGAGTATTGGGCTGTTTATTTTGATTTGTTACAAGCCATCAAAGAAGAGTTAGATAAAGAAGGTATTGAGATCCCATTCCCACAAATGGATGTTCATCTGAATAAAATGAATTAATTCATTTTCAATCAAGTGAAAAGGGCATGAAATGATTATTCAGTTCATGCCCTTTCTTTTTGTTGGTTATACACTTACAACAGATATTGAATTGCCAGCCCTTTTGCAAGGATAAAGGCGATGCTAAACATCATTGCAGCCACGGCCATGTCTATTCCTTTCTTCACGTTAGGCTTTGAGAGCGTCGGCCCCAGTTTCGCAGCACCAATTGATAAAGAATAAAACCATACAAAAGAGGCCATCATGGTTCCTAGCGCAAACGCGATGCGATCATGGCCTTCAAACTGACCACCAATCGATCCCAAAATCACAACCGTATCTAAGTATAAATGTGGGTTAAGCACAGTAACGGCTAACGCGCCTAGAATAACCGTTCGTTTACCACGTGCGATCACTTCGCCATCCGATTCATTAGTGCTTGTTGAAGTGAAGGCACTCCTTAAAGAAATAAATCCATAAAATGAGAGAAAAGCAACACCGCCTAAGGTAACTGAGGTCAGTAAGATTTCGTTACTTGAGAGTAGGGCACCGCCACCAAATATACCCAGAGAAATAAAAATCACATCCAGTAGACTACAGATGGTCGCCGTCGTTAAGTGGTGATTGCGCTTAATTCCTTGGTTTAGCACATAGGCATTTTGTGCACCAATAGGAATAATCATCGTTGCACCTAATCCAAAACCTTGTAGCAAAATCCACACATTCACAGCTCACCTCATCGTAATAATTCAATACAGTGAGCGCACAATAGCGAGAG
>NZ_CAWPDB010000004.1:0-10775 GCF_963886625.1 Vibrio sp. V23_P3S9T160 | reverse complement strand
CACCAATGGATATTGCATCTATGTCTGAGACTGTTGCATTTATTAAAGAGCACATTGAAAATAAGGTATTCTTACAGCATGTTGTTGTTAATGTAGCTAAAATAATTAATATGCAGCATGATGAGCAACTTGCACAATCGGTTAAGGAATGTGATTTAATTAATATTGATGGAATGGGCGTTGTTTTTGGAGCTCGATTTTTAGGATATAGAATTAAAGAAAGAGTGGCTGGTGTGGATTTATTCTTCGAGTTACTTAGTATGAGTTCTGAAAATGGCCTGCCGGTATTCCTACTCGGTGCAACAGACGATGTCGTTAATTTGACAGTTAAGAATATCCATTCGTCTTATCCTAATTTAAAAATAGCAGGTTTTCATAATGGCTATTTTTGGGAGAAAGAGAAAATAATTGTTGATAAAATTAAAGAGTCTGGAGCTAGATTATTATTTGTTGCAATTACTTCACCAAAAAAAGAAAATTTTATTAATAAGTGGAAAGACGACTTGGGTGTCGACTTCGTCATGGGTGTTGGAGGTACTTTTGATGTTGTTGCGGGTAAAGTAAAGCGTGCTCCCACTTGGATGCAACGAGCTGGATTAGAGTGGTTGTATCGAGTTTTTCAGGAGCCGAGAAGAATGTGGAAACGCTACCTAGTGACTAATAGCAAATTCTTATATTTATTAGTGAAAGCTAGATTTTCTAATCATAAGTCGAAACTTTAGATATACTTGGAAATCATATTTTCGATAAGCTGCCACAATTAAAGTGGAAATAAAAAAATATCTCACATTTAATACATCTCACCTTTAAGACAAAGTACAAGGCCTTTTGAGTTGAAATCACTTGCCTTGCTATTGATAATTCTGATTGTTCTTAGTTGTGCGGATAAGAAATAGCTCAGATATTGCTGATGGCTATCTCAGAACACTATATTTTCATTTACTTATGATAAAATAACATACCAGAGAGGGGCGATTCCTCATGAAGAATTTGAAATATTTCACTATTGCTTTCGGCTTAATCTCGCTTGGAAGTACGGTGGTACAAGCAGCACCAATCGATTCAGAGGCTGAAGGATGTATTATTAGTCGTGAAACTGGTGCTAAATACTGTTTAAAGCCTGGTGAGCGATCCGGCTACTCCTTACCGCAGTGGATATATAATCATGCCGTTGATGTGCTGGCACCTAGCGGCATCTCCGTTATGCTTAGCGATTGGGATAATTTGTCATACAACCGCCTAGCAATGTTTGATGGTTATACCGGTAATGATGAACTTAAAAATGTAAAAGCTTATAATGGGCAGATATTAGATTTTTCACATCCTCGTTCAATGCGTGTGCTTGCTTCAGACACGTATCCAGAAGCCTGTATTATTAGTCGTAAGAGTGGGGAGCGTTTTTGTCTCAAAGAAGGAGAGCGCTCAGGTTATTCTCTGCCTGCCTATATTTATGGGCATGAAGTTGATGTGGAAGCTCCGAAAGGTTTAGGGGTTATGCTCAGTGATTGGGATAATCTTTCCTATAATCGCCTTGCAGTTTTTGGTGGTGACACAGCAAGCTCTCTGCTCAACGCGGTTAAAGCCTATAATGGTGAAATTCTTGATTTTTCGCATCCTCATTCGATGCGCGTCGTTCCTTATACCAAACCAATAGATGTTATTGAAACAAACTTGAAATGGTCTTGGGAACGTAGCCAGTTCAAACCTGAATTTAATCAGGTTATGGCTACACCAGTGGTTGCACAACTCAATGATGATAATCATGATGGTAAGATAGATAATAATGATGTTGCTGACATCATTGTTGTTACATTTGAAAGTAACAAATATAACGCGGGAGGTATTGTCAGAGCGTTAAGTGGCGTTGATGGTTCTGAACTTTGGTCCTACTCAAATGGCGGTATAATTGCGGATGCTCGCTATACTCCTGCAGTTGCTGACCTCGATAGTGATGGTTTGGTTGAAATCGTTACGACAAGTTTAAATAGTGCATATATCAACGTGCTTGATATTGAAGGTAATATCAAAAAACAAATCGAGAAGACAAAGACGGGCGGTGGTGCATCAGGCAATATCACTTTAACTGATCTCGATGGTGATTCCTCAGTTGAGATACTTTCTGCCGATGGGGTTTATAACTACGATACGGGTTTAGTATTTTCCCATTCTTGGACACCGTCTTCTATCAGTGGTGATTTTGATGGAGATAAAGTTCAAGAAATATTCATGAATGGTGACCTTTATAAAGCCGATGGTTCTTTAAGCTGGCAATATGATAAGAAAGATTTTGCATGGTTTTCTTCTCTTGTCAATCTTGATGATGATGAATTTCCTGAAGTTGTAGTGTCAGTTCCAGCTTCAGTGGCAACTGCGCAAAATAGCCGATTTGCAGTTTTAGAGCATGACGGTTCGGTGAAGTGGGAAATTAATAGTATGTCTAACCCTGGTGGTGGTGTTCAGGCGATCTCTAACTTCTTAGGTAAGAAAATAACGGAAACTAGTAAGTGGTCTCATGTGTTTGGTTACACAGGACATAGCACCGCATATACGATTTCTGTTAATAATTCTGACCCATTATTTGTTCGTTCTGGGGCCGCTATCGATGCTATTGGGATATCACGTAACGCTATTACTGGCGGTAATGGTGGTAGCTTTAATTCCCCACTTCAATTAAATCAAGTTGCTTCAATTGATATTACGTCGGGTAAGTATTGGTGGGGTGGAGAACATGTATTGGCTCTAGAATTCCATCTAAAAAATGGCTCTACAGTCTTCATGGGTTCCAAACATTATGCCTTTTCTAAAAAAACTGAACGTTTACAGATTCCAGAAAACAGCAGAATCCGTAATATCAAAGCATGGACTGCAGGTTGGTTAATCGATGGTTTGCAATTTGAGATAGTATCAGAGCAGGCTAACAACGATGTTAAAGGTATCGTACATGCTGGCTATACTGCGGTTGATATGTATAACAAAAATGGTGAATTAATTTGGTCTGTACCAAATGATGACCGCACTAGTGGTAAGATTGGCGTTTCTGCTTACGATTTTGATGGTGATGGTGTAGATGAAGTTATCGTTCAAGATCAAATGCGAGTTCGTATTTTAGACGGTCAAACTGGGAATGAAAGAGCTATTATAGCAAACTCTTCAGCGACCTTATGGGAATATCCTATTGTTGTAGATCTTGCTGGTGACAACAATGCAGAACTGATTGTTGTTGCTAATGATTTTGATAAAAACTATGTCGTTAATCATGGTGTGTTTGTTTATGAATCTGCTGATGCATCCAAACCTTGGGCCAGTGCAACTCGCATCTGGAACCAGCATGCTTTCCATCTGACGAATGTTACTCAAGATGGTGTAGTGCCTACAAATGCGACACCGAGTTGGTTGAGCCATAATACATACCGTTCGAGTACATTACGTGCAACGGGGGGGGGGGAGTCTCCAATTTTGGGTTACTCAAATACTCAGCAATCGCAACGTGTCGTGACGGCGGATAACCAGATGTATCTGCGTTCTGGTTTTGCGATCGATGCGATCGGCACGACGGCCAACAACTTGGTGGGCGGCCCGGTACAAGGTACTAACGGTGGTGTGCTAAGAGCACCGATTGCTCTTGATCAATTGCAGTCCGTGGAAGTCACCTCTGGTCTTTATAACTGGGGTGGTTACCACATAGTGGCGATTAAGTTCACGATGAAGGATGGCTCTAGCGTGTTATTGGGTTCAAGCCACTATGCGAGCAACAAAAAAGTTGAAACGTACACTGTGCCGCAAGGTAAACGCATCAAGCAGATTAATGTTTGGACTGGTGGTTGGTTAGTTGAAGGCTTACAGTTTGTATTCGATTAATTGATATCGTTTTAATTTAATAATTGAAAATCCCTCGAGATAATCGAGGGATTTTTTTATTAATCAAATTGCTCAGGACGTATACCATTCCTACTTAAAGCTGCGCGGTGTTGGATACATTCGTTTACCTGCAACTTAAAGTCGTTTTTATATATCAGGAATATTTTGAACGAGTGACCAGACTCGGCATTGAATTTGACCAGTGTCCCATCAATAAACACAGCAAGAAATAAAGTGTTGTTGCGGGAGCTTGAAGTGGGAAATCAACACTCATGTGTATCAACATACCAATAATAGCCATCATGGATGATAATCCGATCCCTTTCATCAATCTATTTCTGCGGTTTTTAAACGCATAAAATGCGCGTTGGGCGGCGACTAAGATCATTACACCTAATATCGAAACCATGACAAGGCCTGATTCTAATGTGAATTGGATGTAGTCATTATGAGCATGATCGTAAAACAGTTTTACTTTTCCTTGATTGTAGGAAGGAAAAGTGGAGTAGAAAGTACCAGCCCCAAAGCCAGTCAGAGGCCTTTCTTGTATTGCAACTAGGGAATATCTGACAACATCATCTCTTGATTCACTTTCCAAGCTAGTTTCAATAAGACGTTGTTTGACTTTCTCCAATCCAAACCATTGGCTCACGATGAACGTATCAATGATGAATAAACTGATTATAAGCACATAAACACTTTTGGGTTTCGGTTTGTAAAACAATAGCAACAGCACACAACCTACGGTTAGGGCGATAAAGAAAGCCATATTTCCCATTCTTGAGCGTGTTAAGACTAGTGCGATCACCATGATCACGAGCCCTAAACGAACAAAAGCCTTATCGGTTAGTAGCACCGCTAAAAATTGTTTAGTGATATTTCTCAATCCATTTTTATGTGAGCTATCGAGTTGCGCGATCAGTAAACCAAATCCAATGCAAAGATTCAGCATCAGAAAATTAGCTAAGTGGTTATGGTAAACAAAGCTTCCGGATGCTCTGTTACCTAGTGGTAGGTTGAAAACTATCGAATGATCTAGGTTGAGTAGCAAAATCACGCCAGCGTAAAAGCCTTGGCAAATTCCACTGCTAACCATGACTACTGCGAGAAGTTTTAATTTTTTAGGTGTGTTGATAAGGACAAGAGCAATAAGACAAAACTGGAAATAGTGGAGCGATTTGATTGCAGAGACAAAGACTAAACTAGGATCCTGAGTTATACCAAGTTGTGGAATACTTTGGATGAATGACCAGCAAGTGATAAGTGCGATGGGAATGATGACTAATTTTCCCTTTATCAGACAGTTTTTCCAGTGCTCAAAAGAGTAGTTGAATAAACAGGCAATAAGCAGCAATGCAATCCAGATTTCATTGAATGACCATGCTAATGGGCGATTACTACCTAAAGGTATGGGCAGCCAAAATATAAAAATGAGAAATATTGGGAAAATGGATTTTTCTATTAGACGCATACTATTAATATCAATTAAGAAGGGCAGGAATATACCTGCCCTAAACTGGATGAAAGCATCGAATTAAACGATCAGTTTGGTGAAGCGGTACCACCACCACTGCCATTGCCGGTTCCAAGTGTTGTGGTGTTACCTGGCACCGTTGCGACTGGAGGTAAGCCACCAGGTAAAGCCGATGGAGTACCTGCCGCTGTCGGTTCAGTAATGGTCGCTGGGTCAGCGCCACCGGAGATTGCAGCAACAATCACATCAGTTGAGTCCATTAAATCCATTGCAATAACAGCATCAACGATAGCTTGAGCTGACTCTGGTGATTTAGTTACAGCAAGCTGAATGACTTCAGAACGCATCTCTTGAGGTGCATTTTTAACGAGTATTGCAGTCAAAGCTGCGACTTGGTCACTCGATATATGGTCAAATACTGTATTGAAGATATCGAGTGCTAGTTGTGGGTGCAGAGTAGACGCTAGGTCCGCCATTTCTAGTGCCATGCTTGGGCATAGTTTCATCAAAGCTTGCAGAGAAATAATGGCATCGTCTGCTTGTTCTAGGCTGGCTCTTATTGTGTCTGTGGCCACTTTATGGTTTTTATAAAGTGAACAAGTAATTTCTGTTTCGGCATATAACCTTGAACTAGCCAGCAAAGCTGAAATAGCAATCCAAAATATCCATAGTGATTTTTTCATTGGTAAGTCCTAAAAGCCTACGATTTACTGTTGCGATGATTATAAGTGAAGTAGTACATCCAGTGATATCGTACTTCTGTTAATAAGGGTTCGATTCTCATTCTTAAGGCGTTTTTATGCGCGAGGTTGTCTTAGTTTGGAGCATAAGTTTGAAGATTGAAGTCTGCTAGTAACGTAATAGATTATTGAGGCCATTGTTATACCAAGTAAGCTTGCCCCTAAATCGAGCAAAGAGAATGATCGTGAACGCGATAACATTTGTAAACTTTCATCAATTACGCAACAGGTCGAGACGATAACTATGGCGAGAAATATGCTTTGTATAGGGGAAAGAGTGGCGGAAATTACTCGGATAAAAACCAAGGTAATGAATAGCGCAAGTGTAAAGTGGAGATAAATATCACCGCCGAGTGACTTTTCCAAAAATACCGGTATCTCAGCATGAATATTCAGTGTTTTTGCCAGTGATAGCGAAGCCGTACCAAGAGAAAGCAAGGCTAACATGAACAAGGCGATAGGCCGGTTTATTGAATAATGTTTTATCATCGAGATCACTCTAGCGCTCTCTTGCAGAGATTATTTTTCTCAGTATAACGTTGAGGGTTATAAATAATAGCTGCACAGGTAAATTTTAAGAGACCGTTTGATTTTAGATACTGGTAGGCTTCTCCTCGGCTTTGAGGATGAGCTAATGCTCTTGCGGCGTGATCAATAATGATAGTTCGCTGCGGCGCTGAAAAAATAGACCAATGGTTAAGGCCAATCTGGGAAAGTGTGTTGTTCACTTTGGGTGTAAAAGGCCCATATCTATTGGCTTGTGCAAAATAGAGATCAATATTTTCCCCTTTCAACTGAGTTTCAATCACCAATAAATCAGCCCATGTATCTGACCAAGTAGGTCTCAATAATGCACTTTCCAAGTAGGCATTTTTTGCATTGAGCAAGCGGCTCTCTTTACCTACATCATCGCTCAAATAGGCTTCCCACTCATAGACCTTACCCAGTAAATTGTGGTAGTGAGGATGGTCTCTGTGGTGCTGTATTGCCTTTAGTATCATGGCCTTTGTTTCATTCACTTGCTCTGAAGTTACACCATCACTGTGCTTTGTCCAGTAGTCGATGTTTCTTTCTGTTGCTAGCGCGTAAATGGACGCCGTCAAAAAATGAAATGCAAAATAGAGAGTAACGAGCGCAGTTAGCCCAATGCTCAAACGTAAAGCATGGGCTAAAAAAGGGTGATTCACGACCGTCATGGTTATTTTTCTGGGCCGTAATAGGATTGATATTGATGATAACCGCTATAATTAGAGGCTTTTTTGGTGTTCAGTTTGTTCAATATGACGCCATCAATTCTCGCTCCTTGCTGCGTTAAGCGTCCGACCACATCTCTAGCCACTTTAGTACGTGTTTGTGGAGCATTGATCACTAGTATGGTCGAGTCCACGTACTGCGACAGCATAAATGCATCACTAACGGCTAAACACGGAGGTGTATCAATCACAATTCTGCTATAGCGTGTCTTAAGCTCTTCGAGTAGTGAGGCAAACTTAGGCGAGGAGATAAGTTCAAGAGGATTGTCTGTCACGACTCCTGAAGTCAAAACATCAAGCCCTGATTCTTCATCGGTATAGAGACACTCTTCTATGGTATGCGTACCTATGAGCAAGTTGCTCATTCCTGGCTGTGAACCAGAGATGCCAAAACGGTGTGCAACCGATGGTTTTCTCAAATCGCAGTCAATCAGCAGTGTTTTTTCCATTTGTGCCAGTGAAAAAGCCAAATTGATACTCGAGGTTGTTTTTCCTTCCTCAGGCAGTGAAGAAGTAACCATTACCACATGATGCTCTTTGTTGGTGTTGGCAAGTAAATAACCAGTCCGAACGGTTCTAATCGCTTCTGTGAGCTCTCGGTGTTTCGAATCAAAATAGGTTTTTAGCGTTAGGGGGCCTCGAGTTTTAATTGCCGGTATAATACCGAGCAAGCTTAGTGATAACTGTTTTTCAACCTGTTTTATATCAAGGAATGTATCGTTTACCGCATCAGCAATGAAAGCAACAACACACGCCAAACCAAACGAAGCGACAAACGCTAACAATACAATCAGTTTACGATTCGGTTTACTTGGGGCGAGGGGCGGATTGGCAAAATCGGTAAAACGAGCAATCGTAGCATTAAAGTCGCTCGATGCACTGGTCTCTTTTTGACGACTTAAAAAGAGATCAAACAACTCTCGGTTTGTTTGGACTTCGCGCTTTAGCTCTGAATATCTTGCATTTTTTACGGAGAGGCTTTGAAACTCTGATTTGCGTTTCTCAAGTTCCCGGTGCAAAGAACTCTCTGCTTGCTTAGCAGCCTGTAACTCATTGTTGATCCCGTTTAGTAGCTGTTTTAGTTCGGAATTTAAATTGCGTTTAACAGAGGCTAGTTCGGCTTGTGCTGCTTTGAGTTTTGGGTGTTTATCTCCATAGCGTTTTGATAGTTCTGAAACTTTTCGCTCAGCTTGTACTTCTGCTAATTTAACATCTCGAATCGTCGGGTGGTTAGATATCTCAGGTATAGAAGCAAGTGCTGAAAGATCACTGTCTTGGCGGCTGTAAGTTTGTGCCACCAGATAGAGTGTTTCAGCTGCAACACGTCTATCTCTCGTTTTATTTAATTGAGAGGTGAGTTCTTCGAGTTCTTGAGATGCTAAGCTTTCAACGCCTTGGATATCGACCAGCCCCTCAGATTTCAAAAACGTTTGTAACTGAACTTCAGACTCTTTTAGTTTTTCTCGCAAATCACCCATCCGATTATTGAGCCAACTATTTGCTTTTAGTTCCACTTGAAGTTTATCTTCAATATGACTATCCATAAAGACATTACCAATTTCATTGGCAATTTGAGCTGATAACTTAGGATCTTTACTGGTGTAAAATATATTGACTAATTGAGTTTTCCGAATAGGACTGATTTCCAGCCCACTTTTGAATGCCTTAAGAACTAATCGATTTTCTCGGTAGTTTCTTTCTTCCAATGATATTTCAGTTGTTCCTTGTTTGAAGGACTTTAAAATCGGAAACCTCTCTTTAATATTTGTCATAACGTTAGAGTTTTGCTCACTTTCTGAGTTGAGAGAAAATTCTGGGTGACTGATGAGGTTAAGCCGTTTGATGACTTCCTCTGCAACTCGGTCTGATTTTAAAATCTCTATTTGAGTCAAATAGTATTCTTGGCTTTTGGTATCTAAACCATAGATGTCTTCAATCGAAACGGCTTTTGCTTGTTTTGATTCAATCAGCAAGGATGCACGAGCTGTATATTGTGAAGGAACAGACAAAGTAATCAACACTGCAATGGCTGTAACCATGGCAGAAAAAAGTAAAATACGCCATTTGTAGTTGAGAAGAATATTGAAATACTGACGAATATCAATGATTTCATCTGAATTCAAGCGAGGTTTAATTAAAGAGTTTTCCATACAACTACGTTACCTAAAAAAAGCTTTCTTCGACGGTGATGATGTCACCTGGTTGAATTTTATCAAGTAAGTTAACCTTTACAGGTTGAGCACTAGGTTCATCACTTGAAGAGATGTAGATCTTAGTTTTGGACGCTCGCTCTGTGAAGCCTCCCGCAATTGTAATGGCTTTGTTTACTGTTAATCCGGGGTAATATGGATAACTGCCTGAAGCTTTGACTTGTCCATTAATAAAGTAGGGGCGGTACATAACCACACTCACAAAAACATTAGGATTAATTAAATAGCCATCTAGTAAACCATCGTGAATTGCGGCTTTTACCTCTTCTGTCGTTTTACCTTTCAGTTTTATACGTCCTAAAAAAGGGTAATCAATCGTGCCACTGTCACTAACCCGAGTTTCAAGTGACAATTCAGGCTCGTCATATACTTGAATCCGAATTTGGTCTCCGACGCCTAGCTTATAGAAGCTCTGATTGGCCAATGTTGACCAAGAGAGGCAACTTAAAATAATGACTAAGAAGTACTTCATTGTAAGTTACATAACCCCTTCAATCGCAAAGTAATAAATATTTTGATCGTAGCTTAAATTGCTGATATTGGAATCTCTAGATTCAAACCCATAGCCGACCTTGAATGTTAACCAACGACGAAAATCGTAGCTTAACGATAACGACACTTTATTCGTATCGTCTGTACGTTCAGGACGAGTGTAAGTTTCGTTTAACAGTGAATAGTCAAGATTGGATGAAATAATATCACTCCAGTTATGCGACCAGTTAATAGCATAGGTTTTCGTGTCAATTGAATCTCCGGTACCATTTGTATCGGTTGATTTACGATTGGTTTTTAGTTGCACAGCAGAATAGGTTCGGATCAGATATGTAACATCGATATCCCATGAAAATGAGTTGAAATCTTCTCTAGAAGAAGACTCGTAATCTTTATGCTGTACACCAACTTTTGCACTACCTTGCAATTTGCCTGTCGCATCCCACGAAGTACCTACGTAGGTAAAATAGTGTTTGCTATCTTTGGTAGTTGAGCCAGGAGCTATCTCATCATAATGTCGGTCATTGACGACAAATTGAAAAACCAAGAACGTTTTGGGCAACGCTTTATAATAAAACGCACTATTAAAGCGTAATTCATCCCAATTTTGGTATTGAGTTATATTTTTGTTATTTTGGTAATCAAAGTTACTCCATCCAATATTGGTTTCTAGTCGGCCTTTAGCATCTTCACCACCAAGGCCATAGCCAAGGTTAATGTTATTGGTATTGTACTCATTGTGCGATAA
>NZ_CAWPDB010000003.1:0-10898 GCF_963886625.1 Vibrio sp. V23_P3S9T160 | reverse complement strand
CTCTTTCGAGAGCAACAAAGGTTGTACTTTCTCAGCAGAGTGGAGAGAAAAGCTATGAAAAATTAATAATAAAGCTAATAAAATGCTTTTGCTCATTCTGAACTATCCAACAACCTTGATTCACATTTCAGTATGGCAAAAGAAACGGCTATCTGCTAAACGTTGTTGTCGATATCAACAATAACTTCATAAACTCTCATGCAATGAGAATCATCATTAAACAAATTTAGTTCGCTTACTCAGCTTTTTTGGAGAGAGTAATCAATGGCAGACCAGTGATTGTCCCATTGGACATTACTACGCGTGCGTATTTCAGGTTGAGGATAGGGTGAACTAATGACCAAGCCAGCTCCTGAACTGACTTGGAACTTCTGATCTTGCACTACCACGCCAGAAGCATCCGGCAAAGAGGCCAACTCAACCAGTTGCAGTGTCTCTTTTGACCAAATACCGTAACAGTTACCTCGTGGAGAAGTCGCTAAAATCCATTGGTCGGTCGCCGCAATACTGGCAATGTAATGGTTGAATCTTGCCCATTGTTCAGGCTCTGCCAAGAGCGGAATGAGTTCGCCACCTTGGTGATGTAGCGCTACCAAAGGTGGATACTCTTCCGGCTGACCTCGGTATTGTTGGCCGCACAGCACAGTATCTGCACCATCATGAGCAAGATGGCGGATGCTCAAATGGTGGTCGTTCAATATTCGTTGCTCAAGCACTTCTCCTTGATGAGAAAGGTAGGTCAAGCTTGGCATCATGCTCTCTACGTTGAGTGGCTCGCGGCCGAAGGTATGCACCCCACCCACTCCAATCGCGAGCCGGCCATCTGGCATCACAATGACTTCGTGAGGGCCAATACCAAAACCACTGAACTCAGCCACTTTTTGGTAACTGTGCTGCACATCATACACACCAATAATGCCGCGACTTGTCGCTTTCTCGCCTTCGGTTGCATAAAGCCACGCACCATCATTTGAGTAAACGCCGTGCCCATAAAAATGTCGCGTGGGTTGCGCAAGTTGCAATTTGATGGGTTCTCCATTTTGATAGTTAAACACCATCAAAAACTCACCGGGACGACGGGCAAAAGCGACCACATGCGTCAAGGTAGGGTGGATAGCAACACCGTGTCCCCTTGCAGGCAAAGGTAATTGGTGAATCGCTTGACCTTGGGCGTCGGCTACAACGGCGCGAAACTGCGAGCCTTTATTAATAGCGCAACCAATCAAAGCGGGTTGTGGGCCACGGCGCGTAGTGGCGCACCCCAGCGGCAGCAGGGGCGCTGATGCGCTCAATAACGCCGCTTTCAGCAGCGTACGTCTTGTTAGATCAGTCACCATCGGTTGCATTAAATCCTATCACTACACCTAGCTCTACCGCGACTTCGTCATGCAGTAAATAATTGAGTTGTTCGAACTTGTTATAGAGCGCAAGCACCTCACGGTAGCCTGCTTTTGTTTGCAATAAATCAAATAAGCTGGCTGTTTGCGGCCACGTTTCCAACATCAAGGATAAATGTGCTTTTACGCGTTCGGCCATGGCGACTTGATCTCTTTCCCGCAACATCTGATCTAAACCGTCTTTTGCTAAATAGAGTGCTTGCATCGCTTGAACATTCTTTTGCAGGTTATTCAAAGAGACTTTGGCGCGCCACGATTCTGAAAAATAAGGGCGTGGCTGGCCGATATTGGCTAAGGGGCGACTCAGTTTTTTCATGCTGTAATCAAGCTGATTGGAGAGCAGCGCAATGTATTCGGCTTGCCAAGCGCTCAGATCCAGCATCAGCCATGGATTCTGTTGCCACTGCTCAGCAATCAAATGAGATTTCGTCGCCAAATTCGCGCTGATCGCTTGTCCAATCATACAACCAGTTTCTACTTGCTGG
This sequence comes from Vibrio sp. V23_P3S9T160, assembly GCF_963886625.1. Classification (NCBI taxonomy): domain Bacteria; kingdom Pseudomonadati; phylum Pseudomonadota; class Gammaproteobacteria; order Vibrionales; family Vibrionaceae; genus Vibrio; species Vibrio sp. V23_P3S9T160. The sequence continues at coordinate 9,016 of NZ_CAWPDB010000003.1, read as the reverse complement.
TTTTTCAGAAGCGGCGATTGAGCATCGTAGAGTAACCATTCCAATGCGCCAATCCCCTGCACTGTGACACTCTGGTTTGCAATCTGCTCCTCACTCCAGTGCTTGCCACTGCTCGCTAACAGGCTCATTTTTCGTCCGGTGGTGTCTTTTTTATCTGGCCAAAATTGTACGTTCCAACTTTGCTCGAGTGCTTTAGCTGGCCCTCTCTCTTGCCCTTGTAAAAACATCCACGCCCCAATAGTTTGCTGCCACTGTTCTTTCAGCAAGGGCAATGCAACATCGCCCAGCTGACATTGCTGATCAAATAATTGAGCAAGCTGGTGCGATTGTTGAGCAAAACGCTGCGCCGCAGCAAATTCAACCTCATAAACACCTTGGCTAACATGATTGTTTTTTTGCGGCTCAAGCGCTGATTTCGGCGTGGGTTGGCAAGCCGAAAGTACGCTGGTAACTGCTATCGAAAATAACAGAGGAAATTTCATGCTAGCACCCTATAAAGAATTAAGAAAAGCGATCAACGCGTTGCGTTCGCTGGCATTGAATTGACGTACTTTCTCTTTGGCACTTTGCGCCTCACCACCGTGCCAAAGTACCGCTTCCATGAGATTACGCGCTCGGCCATCATGTAAAAAATAAGTATGGCCGCTCACCTCTTGCGTATAGCCGATCCCCCACAAAGGCGGGGTACGCCACTCTTGTCCATTAGCTAAGGCTTCTGGACGATTATCGGCTAACCCTTCGCCCATATCATGCAGTAGTAAATCACTGTAAGGATGGATTTCTTGCTCTGACAAGGCTGGGCGATCCGTTCTTTTTACCGTTTTAAGGTTAGTACGGTGGCAACTCTCACAGCCAACTTGTTTGAACAATGATTGACCCAGCTTCACTTGTGGATCGTCGACATTGCGACGCACTGGAACGGCTAAATGCTGAGAATAGAATTCGACAAAATCAAGAATGTTGTCACTGACCTCAGGATCGCCGCCGTTAGGTAAGGTTTGACAAAGCGTTTGCTTCTCGGTGCAGTTTTCTTTTGGGAATAAACGGCTGGTCAATCCTAAATCGCCGTTAAACGCCGCGGCATTCTGTTGCATTAAACTAGGCTGCCCGGCTTTCCAACCAAAACGCCCGATGGCAAAATCTTTTTTTTCTACATCCCAAACACGGTTCACTTTGCCAGAGATACCATCGCCATCACTATCTTCAGGGTCTGCCATTGCTAATAAGCTGGCATCCGCGATGCTTTCAAGTAGGCCAAGGCCAATCATTGGCGGGGCGACACGCGCCGAAAATTGGGTGTCAGGATGCATATCACCATAACCAAGTTCAGTAATTTTTAAATTGGGTTTGCGTAACATCACTTGGTGGCCATCCGTAAAAGCAACCGCAACCTCTTGATAAGCGATTTGGATTTGTCCTTCTGCTTTTTGATCGGGCAAAGCGAAATCTTGTAACTGTCCACCATAGACGGGCTCTGGGATCCCCCCTTCTTTAGCGTAGATCGCTTTTTGTTCATCCGTCACCGCTGGAATACTCAGGCGAACCAACATCGAAACGGCATGTGTGTCATTTTTTTCTGGCGGATGGCCGCGACCATCTTTGATGTGACAATTTTGGCAACCATTGGTGTTAAAAAGCGGCCCTAAACCATCTCTTGCATCGGTAGATGATGGCGCTGGCACCCAAGGGTTACGAAAGAAACTGTTTCCCACGCTAAAATCGAGCCGTTTGCTCATCGGCAAATTGGCCGCAGGAAGCGAGTAAGCATTCGGCCCAGCTTTGGTTGTACTGGTTTTGCCACCCGACTTCACCTCATCGGCATAAACGGGGTGGGCAAACAAGGTTAGGAGCGCGACGGTAAAAAACGATCTCATTGGGCTTTTCTCAACATCTTTATTCAGTGTAAACGTGGAAAAGGGCTCATCTGAGCCCTTGGATCTTTCATCTTATTATTAGAATTCGTGGTCTGCAGTATCTGGATTAAGGTTATCAATCCCAATCACTGAAGCGGTACGTTCTATCGAAGCAGTTTGAGCCACTAAAGCCATAATGGCTCCATTGACTATCGCGTTGCCTTGAGGATTGTTAGCCGCGATCAATTGATCGAAATGCTGATTATCTTTTTCAGCCGACGTGACTAATTTACCGACTTCAGCGCGCGCACTGTCAAACTGCTTTTGAATCTCTTTGGCTGCTTGTGCATCCTTTTGTGCCACTAAATCATTCAGGCTTGGGCCTGTTAGTACCTTTCCGTCTTGACGCTGGTAAGAACCCGTATAAAGGTTGTAAATACCTTGTTCATTGTAGTAATGAGAGTTATGGGTATTATCCGAGAAACAATCGTGCTCATCTTCAGTCGAGTTTGCTTCTAGCGCCACTTTCATACGCTCGCCCGCTAATTCGCCCAGTGATAAAGACCCCATACCAAATAGCATCTTACGCAAACCATTGTCTGCTGATTCCGCAAGTAATTCGTGACGGTAATTGGCTTTTTCATCCGCAGACCACTGTTTTTCCATCCATGCCAAATCTTGCACGAGCAGCTGAGCTGCCGCTTTTAAGTATTGAGCACGGCGATCACAATGGTTATTAGTACATTCGCTACCCACGACAAAATCCGTGTAAGCACGAGCACCGGCTCCCGCATTGGTGCCATTTAAATCTTGGCCCCACAGTAGGAACTCAATGGCATGATAACCTGAAGCGACGTTAGCTTCAGAGCCACCGATTTCGTTTAAGCTGGCAATCAGCTCTGGTGTGATAGTGGAGACATCAATCGTTGTCGCGCCAATTTTCAACGTTTGGTTGGCAATGATGTTAGCGCTGGCGCCTTCATTGCCCAGTTCATATTGGTAATCAGTAGCGACGTAGTCAATCAGCCCTTCATCAAGAGGCCAAGCATTGAGTTGCCCTTCCCAATCGTCAACAACGGCATTGCCAAAACGGAAGACTTCGGACTGCTGGTAAGGCACTCGCGATGCTAACCACGCTTGTTTCACCTCTTCCAATTTAGCCGCCGAGGGTGTCATCAAGAACTGATCAATTGATTTTTCTAATGATTGAGCGGTCGTCAGCGAATCTGCAAACACGGCATGGGCAATATTGGCATAATGTTCGACCACCTGCTCCTTAGTGACGGTAGCGGCAAATGACGCACTACTTGTGATGGCAAGTGAGGCAGCAATTGACTGAATAAGAAGCGTGTTAACTTTCATGGGAGCATCCTTGTTGAGGCGATTTGAGCTTTATCTTGTGGTAGTGCTAATTATTATCATTTGCACTTTTAGTCGCCGATAATACAAATTATCCATTTTTTTGCAAGGTAAAAACGTCAAAAACCTCACCGAAATGAGGTTTTTGGCTGTCATCTATAAGTCTGAATTATAGTTTTAAGTTGTGTTTGCCATGGGAGACTTTGGCCTTGAGGTAATTTTCATTACCCGACTTAATATGTGCTGCGGTATTCACGACCTCTACAATTTCAATACCATGCTCCTTCAGCTCACGACTTTTTTTAGGGTTATTAGTGACTAAACGAATCTTGGTCACATTTAACGCTTTCAACATCTGCGCCGCTTCAGTGAAATCACGCAAGTCGTCACCAAAGCCAAGATGATTGTTGGCTTCATAGGTATTCATCCCCGCACTTTGTAAGCGATAGGCATCAATTTTGTTGTACAGACCAATGCCTCGACCTTCTTGACGCAAATAGAGGATAATGCCGCCAACTTCGCCCATTTTATTAATGGTTTCTTCTAATTGTTCACCACAATCACAGCGTGATGAGTGAAAAACATCGCCCGTTAAACACTCTGAATGCATACGGACTAAAGGAGTTTCCTGAGTAACATCAGCGGATTTAAAAATGACCGCAACATGTTCTTTGTCTGTTTTCAGTCCTCTAAAAGAGAGTATTTCGGCGTCAATATTGCTTTTTAGACCGACTTTGAAATCCACTCTGGCTCGTACTTCCGCCATATCTACACTCACTTGAATAATTGCTTGTTGCAATGCTGAATTGATTTGCATTCGAATTGACCCATTGATGACCTAACTATGGGGATAGATACTCCCCTTTTCAATAAAAAGATCACTTGCTGAGAAATGTTATAATATAACAATTCTCAGCAATCAAAAGAAAAAATCTCACCACTTCACGTTATCTTGTTCAGTTCAAAGACAAAACACTTTGATTATTAGACTATATTCCATAGTCAGGACTCACACTCGACATCCAAAATAAGGAAAAATCATGCTGATAGGTTTCGACATTGGCGGCACCAAAATTGAAATTTGCGTACTGGATAAATCAGGAAACACCCTCTTTAAACACCGAACCCCTACCCCACATGAGTACGAGCTTTTTCTAAGCACCTTATGTCAACTGGTTGCAATGGCCGAAAGCGAAACGCAAACTCACTGCCAAATCGGGATTGGACTTCCCGGAGCCATCAGCCCAGCGACAGGGCTTATCAAAAATGCCAATTGCACTTTTTTAAATGGTCGAGATTTAAAAGCCGATCTGTGCGCTCGCCTCCAGCGCAACGTTGTAATTGCTAATGATGCCAATTGCTTTGCGCTGTCTGAAGCGGTCGATGGTGCCGCCAAAGATGGTAACGTAGTCTTTGGCGCGATTTTGGGCACAGGTTGCGGCGGCGGTATTGTGATCAACAAACAGGTATTGGTCGGTGCGAACGCCGTATGTGGTGAGTGGGGGCACAATCCGCTGCCAAGTTTTACCAGTGAACGTGATGGGCCTACTCGCCACTGTTATTGCGGACGCGATAACTGTATTGAACTCTTTATCTCCGGTTCTGGCTTAACAAAGAGTGCTCAGTTGATTGGTCAACAAGAGTGGAATGCAGCCGAAATTATCACTCGCTACCAGCAGCAAGACCCACAAGCAACAAAGCTTTATCAACAATTGATTGATCAAATGGCGCGCAGCTTTGCTTGCATCGTCAATGTGTTGGATCCTGATGTGATAGTGCTTGGCGGAGGATTATCAAACGTAGCATCGCTGTATGTTGATCTACCGCGGGCAACAGCGGACTATGTTTTTTCTGATAGTGCACAGATTGTGTTTACCCAAGCGAAATATGGTGACAGCAGCGGCATCCGTGGTGCAGCTTGGCTAGGTTTGAACTAGCAGAAAGTGATTAAAGTCACAACTTTAGTCATCGAAAAATTAAGTAAAGCAAGTGTTTTACATATCAACCAATTGATATTTAAACTATATATCCCTAATTCTGTTTACACTTCACTCCGCGCATAAATACAAATGATAGTAATTACCATTTAGATCCAATATCATTGCACACAGCTTAAATCTGTTATTGATGAATAAGGTAATAACTCAGATGTACACTAAAACACTACTATCAGCCTCCATATTGCTAGCACTTTCCCCTGCAGCTCTCGCAGAAGAAGTTTCTCGATTCGATGAGGTTGTTGTTTCGGCAACGCGAACCGAGCAGAGTAAAAAAGATGTATCGTCATCCATTGAAAGTATCTCCTCTTCTGAGATTGCAGAAGTAATGGCTGATAATATTCAGCAAGCTCTAAACTCCACCCCAGGTGTTGAAGCAGAAGGTAATGGCCGCTTTGGAATAGCAGGATTTAATATTCGCGGCATGGATGGAAGCCGTGTCAAAATGATGGTTGATGGTGTACAGCAACCTGTACCTTATAACCCTGGCGCAACTGAGCAACGAAAATATCCAAACGCAATAGAGATTGACACTCTACAAGCTATTGAAGTGAACAAAGGTGCGTCATCTACACTGTATGGATCTGACGCTTTAGGTGGTGTGGTATTGCTACGCACTAAAAATCCAGAAGACGTTCTCGTCACAGAAGAAAATGAGCAACGCTTCGGTATCAAGTCTGGTTATACGTCCGCTAACGAGCAATTTAAAACGACATTAACGTGGGCAATGCGTCAAGATAAACTGGAAACCTTACTGATGGCAACTTATGCCAATGGCAGTGAGACCCAAACTCATGGCTCAGGTTCAGAAATCGAAGGCCCTGATCGCGGCGCTCAAAACCCGGCTGACTCCAAACTTGGCAACCTGTTGGCAAAAGCATTTTATCAAGCCAATGATAACCATCGACTTGGGCTAACCGCCGAATATTACAACAAACGGTATGATGAAGACGAGCTAAACTATAACGGTTATTCCATTATGCCCGGCTTTACCTATACCGATAACTACAACCAAGATACCAATGAGCGTCTTCGTGTCGGTATAGAGCATCAATGGTTGATGAATACCCTGCTTGCTGACTCTTTAGATTGGTCATTGAATTTCCAAGATTCTAGCGCTCTCGCTAAGAACTACGACACAACGCCATCTAATGGCCGCCGATTACGTGAACGGGAATCATCAGATCAATCGATTCAATTTGATGGACAGCTCTCAAAAGCCGTAGATCTCAATGGCAACCTTCATGAATTTACCTATGGTGCCAGCTACATCAACAACGACTTCGACCTCGATAATACTGACTATAAATTAGATGCAGGTACATCGACTCCGGGTAGCTCTGGCATTCCTGATGCGACTATCGTGCAATGGGGGCTATTCCTACAAGACCAAGCCTACTTCATCCAAGACCGTTTAATATTAACCGCTGGTCTTCGATACGATTCTTTTGAAGCGACACCCAGCGTTGATGCTGGCTACACTCAGTCTTATGAAGCCAATAAAGACAGCGCATTCACTGCTCGATTGGGTTCTGTTTACCACGTCAATCCTAACCTAGCGGTATTTAGTCAAATTAGCCAAGGATTCAAGGCACCAACTGTTTACGACCTTTACTACTTCTATAATCAGGGGGCAATCATTGATGCGAACCCAGATCTTAAAGCAGAGAAAAGTTTGTCCTATGAACTTGGGCTACGTGGTCAAAATGACTCAACTAATTTTGAAATCACCACCTTCTATAACGAGTACACCGATTTTATTACTCAGTCAAAGACAGGCAAACAAGGTGGCAAGGATATCTTTACCAAAGAGAACTTGGATGAAGTCACGATTTATGGTGCGGAATTTAGCTCTCGAATTGACTTAGATAAAGCGTTTAATGCCCCACAAGGGACTTACACCCGTCTAGCCATTGCTTATGCAGAGGGAGAAGATAAGAAAACAGGTGATGCTTTAGATTCAGTCGCGCCTCTAACCAGTAATGTAGGCTTAGGGCTGGATCGCGACCAATACGGAGCACTGCTTAATGTTAAGATGGTTGCAAGTAAGACGGACTGGCAATCAAATACAAATGCAGATACCGCTGGTTATACACTTATCGATTTAACGGCCTACTATAAACCAATGCAAGACCTAACCATCCGCGCTGGTCTATTCAATGCACTCGATAAAAAATATTGGCTGTATAGCGATCTCACGGGCCGAGATGCTACTGGCGAAACCTTTAACATCGATAGCAAATCACAGCCTGGGCGTAACTGGGGTTTAAATGTAGATTATCAATTCTAACGTTCTCTCATCCAAGCAACAAAGCCAAGCTCTACGCTTGGCTTTGTTTTATCTACATTTCTCATACTCGATTAACGATCCCACGAAGTCACAGATAAATCATTAACTCGTAACAACGGTAAATCACGATCAAAAAAGGCTAGATAACTAGCCTTTTCTTCCAATGTCCAATGTATCTTGAGCGATTAAGATTACGCGTTGGAAATTTTCTTATGCCCTTCATCAAGGTGCACAAAATCAACCATATCATCACCAGACACTTGATACGCCTGGCCAAAGCCTTTCACATAAAGACCTTTTTCTACTTTCAATTGGAATAAAGCAAAGTCTTGTAGCTGGCTTAAGCCGTCAATGATCTCGCCAAAACGAGCTTGCATTTGGCCAATGACTTGCTGCCATAATGGCGTTTCACGTGGTACAACACTCGCAACGGCGTCAAACGTCAACCGTTGACGAGCAAAAATCTGTTTTGATGAGCCTTCGTCTGCAATCATCATCAAGGAGACGTGCGGGTTCACCTCCAAGTTACGCGCATGACGAGCGATGTGCGAAATCAGCACAAAGTAACCTTCTTGGTTTTGCACAAATGGCGCGTAGCTCACATTCGGACGGCCTTCTGCGTCCACTGTAGCCAATTGCAATGTACGACGTTCTTGACGAAACTCTTGGATTTCAGGTTCCAATCGTCCTTGTAATCGCTCTTGTTTGATCTGCTGATCCATGACTTTCTCCTCGACCCTTTCGCATTGCGTTCAGGGCTTATCGTTATATCAATATTATTGGTTGGAATGAACGTCTTGTTGTAGTGCTTTAAAACGTGCGACTTGCTCTGCAATCAGTTCGCGCTTTTCATCTCGGCCTAGATAAATTTTAAAAATGTTATCGCCTTGCTCACTAAAGAAACCAAAGTAATGACTTTCACGTCCCATAAAAGGCTTGCTGACTAAAGCAACGTGTTGGATGGATTCCAACTTTAAGTGGCCGTGTAACTCGCCCTCTTTACCCATCAAGTTATAATAGCCACGAGCCAACTTCCCTTTTGGAAAAGGCGCTTTCACTTCAAATATAGAGCCAAAAGAGTGGACAATCGTTGTGACCATTCCCCAATCCGCTAATGATTCCAACAGCGATTGAGCTTGAGCTCCATCAACAATCGCAACCATCTCTTTAGGCAATGCCTGCACCACTTCAAATTCAGTCACATTCAACTCTTGCGCCATCGCTGCCGGCAATAAGGTCGGTTGTTGCTCTAATAAAGAGGCCACTTTCTGTTCAAGTAAATCCATATCCATTTCCAGTTCGTTCTTCGCTTTAAATCGCCTTACGCTGGCTCAGTACATCACATTAATCGCCACTAAAAACCCGATCTAGTAAGTAAAATTATGGCAAGGGTGAATTAATTCAGGTGTTTATGATTGAGTGTGGGTGATGGAAAACCCTGTGCTAACAAGGCATTTCTAACCCAGCTTTTCAAATTCATAAAATCATAATTTGATGCAAATGATAATGCAATTGAT
>NZ_CAWPDB010000002.1:0-11180 GCF_963886625.1 Vibrio sp. V23_P3S9T160 | reverse complement strand
CTAAGCTGTCTTCACGTTCAGGTAAACCACGTGACAGACGAGGTGAATGCTGGGCTAGCACCTCATAACTGGCACGGTTGGAATATTTGCAAACTTGCGAGAAGGATGAATAGGTTAAAAAGTTATTCTGATGCTTGCTCGAATTAGGGACGTTCTCTTTATGATATTTATTGGCTGCCATATCATGCAGCAATGCCGACAACGCCGCATCTCCCGCACCATTAGTATTTTTAATTTTCTCAGGTCCACCCATATACGGTGAAATATGAGAATAAACACGTATCGGATTTTCACAACTTATTTTTGATGCTGGGCGACTAAATTCATAACGATTGAATTCAGCAATAGAACCAGGTAATAGTGGCAACGATGTTTCACGTTTCGCCGCATCTTCAGTATATCCTGCCATAAATAAACCGACTGGGCCTGCGGTGCATAATACAAGATCAACCCAATTTAAGGCTTTATTTGACGCTGCAAGGGGATCACTTTCCCCGGTTAATGCTTCGGCTTCATCTTCATTCATGGCAACAACAGTGACATGATCACGCAAAAAATTTTGCCAAAATTGAGGGTCATCTTGAATAACAAATTTAGTACCTAAGGTTAAAACAACAGGTACATCATATTTCTTAGCATATTCAATCGCTCTCATTGTTGCCTCTGGCATTGGATCACCAGTTTTGCAGCGAATTAAATAAGCAGTCAATACTAAGGCTGAAGCACTTTTAAATATTTTTTCTGGAACACTTTCTGCGCGAAGTTGGTTCATTTGCCCTTCACTAATAGCAAAGGTTCTTTCTCCATCCTCTGTGATCAAGGCAAAGCAGCGCCCAATCGCTCCATCGACCGCTTGTAAATAATTCAGATCCATCCGACTTGATGTATTACATAAATAACGATAACCGTAGCTACCAATTTTTATATCTTGACTCATCACACCTAACAACGTTGAGCGATCATCTGCCAGCACCGAATAATTGTGTAATGTGTTGCCAATCGTTCCCCCAGCATATTCGTTAGTAATCAGACCATTTTGTTTGAGCTCAGTGTACAAAGCTTCGGCCTTCTGATCGTCAATCACTAACGAATGGCCTTTACTAAGCTCATATTTTTCGATGAGGTCAGTATTTACTTTCGCTTCTATATCCACCAAGGTCTGGTCGATACCAATAATATGTGTACGTGACATTTTTTTATTTTCTTGTGCTTGGATAACAAGTGGGTCACGTGCATGAACAGGAAAGTAATGCTTTGATTTGCGTTGGCCAGGAAATTTCATAACGTCAGTCTGAGTAGAGGAGAAAAAGATGCGCGATTCTACCGCGCACCCATTAGCGCGGCAACTAAGGCAATTATAGCAAACGTTTGCTCTTGATTATTTTTATTCACCTTCCATAAAGCTGAGATCAGGTAACCTATCTAAATGCTCTGAATAGCGTTTTAGGTCAAATTGCCCTTCGTTTTTCATCACATCAAAAATCTCAATTGCAAGCGCACAAGCAATAGAGGCAACGGCATCCTCCCTTGAGTGACCTGTCATCATCAAGCGCATCAAGGTTTCTTTGACCTTTAACGGATTTCCGTCCGCGAGTTGATTCTCTACTGTTTCGATGAGGAATGCGTCATCCATAATCTGATTGTCATCTTGCATTTTGTGGCCTTTTATTACGCTTTAAAATGGCACGCACTATGCCATAAGCCATTGTAGAATTCTAAAACTAATTTCTGCTGACATTGACAGATACGACGCCAATTAAACCAGATAGAAGTGTGATTGCTGTCTCGGATCTGTCGCGACGAAAATCTTTCTGCTAGAATCTGCGACCAAGTCAATTGAGTGGTATTAAGTAATGTCAGACAACCGCGGCGCAAACAGCCAAAAGAAAGTCATCGTCGGCATGTCCGGTGGTGTTGACTCCTCCGTTTCGGCGTATCTTCTCAAAGAGCAAGGTTATCAAGTCGAAGGCCTGTTCATGAAGAACTGGGAAGAAGATGATAACGAGGAATATTGTACAGCGGCGGAAGATTTAGCCGATGCACAAGCCGTGTGCGATAAGTTAGACATCCCTCTTCATACCATTAATTTTGCCGCCGAATATTGGGACAACGTATTTGAATATTTCCTTGAGGAATATAAAGCAGGGCGAACTCCCAACCCAGACATTCTTTGTAACAAAGAAATCAAGTTTAAAGCCTTTTTAGAGTTTGCAGATGAAGTGCTAGATGCCGATTATATCGCCATGGGCCACTATGTTCGACGCACCTTCCCTGAAGGTAATGACAAACCAAAAATGCTGCGCGGCTTGGACAACAACAAAGACCAAAGCTACTTCCTCTATACATTAAGCCATGAACAAGTGGCTCGTAGCTTATTTCCTGTCGGTGATTTAGAAAAAACCGAAGTTCGACGCATTGCGGAAGAACAAGGTTTGGTGACGGCGAAGAAAAAAGATTCAACCGGTATCTGTTTCATCGGCGAGCGCAAATTTACCGACTTCTTGTCTCGCTATTTACCAGCACAACCGGGTAAAATTGAAACACCAGAAGGTCTCGTTATTGGTGAACATCAAGGCCTGATGTACCACACTTTAGGTCAACGCAAAGGGTTACACATTGGTGGCCAAAAAGGCGGTGGCGGTAACGAAGACCCATGGTATGTCGCTGATAAAGATCTTAAACGTAACGTTTTGATTGCAGTCCAAGGCGCTGATCACCCATTATTGAAATCTCATGGCTTGATCGCTTCCCAATTACACTGGGTTGATCGTACACCAATCCAAGCAACGCTAAGCTGCACGGTAAAAACGCGTTACCGTCAAACGGATATAGCGTGTACCATCATCCCTATTGATGATGAAAACATTAAAGTCATTTTTGATGAGCCACAAGTGGCCGTCACGCCTGGTCAATCCGCGGTTTTCTATCAAGGCGATGTGTGTCTTGGCGGTGGAATTATTGAGCAGCGAATTTAAACAACTTAGGAGTAATAAACGTGGCTAACACCCTTTATGACCGTACCATCGCTTTTGCGGGTATCTGCCAAGCTGTCGCTTTAGTGCAACACGTAGCAAAAAATGGTCACTGTGATTCAGACGCGTTTGAAACTTCTCTAACGGCTATCTTAAGTACTAATCCAAACAATACACTTGATGTCTTCGGCTCTGAGGCCAACTTAAAAATTGGCCTCGAATGTTTGGTGAAAGGTATTGATAGCACGCCATCAGGGAGTGAAATCACTCGCTATATCATTAGCCTGATGGCATTAGAGCGTAAATTAAGCGCTCGTCGTGATGCGATGTCACAGCTGGGCGATCGTATTCAAACGATTGAACGTCAAGTCAACCATTTTGACTTGCTTGATGATCAGATGATCAGCAACCTTGCCAGTATCTACTTGGATGTTATCAGCCCTATTGGCCCGAGAATCCAAGTCACTGGAACCCCTACCATACTTCAACAAACTTCAACCCAGCACAAAGTGCGCGCCTTACTCCTTTCAGGAATTCGTTGCGCTGTCTTGTGGCGTCAGGTTGGAGGAAAGCGTCGCCATCTGATCTTCGGTCGTAAGAAAATGATCGAACAAGCTCAGATTTTATTAGCTCGAGTCTAATATTGACGCAAAGAATTCACTCTCACACTTAACCTCAAAATTCAGGAGAAAAACATGGAACTGTCAGCCTTGACTGCTGTTTCACCGGTAGACGGCCGCTACGGAAGTAAAACGATTGCGTTACGCAGTATCTTTAGTGAGTTTGGTCTCCTCAAGTATCGGACCATTGTTGAAATTCGTTGGTTACAGAAGCTTTCAGCCACTGCTGGAATTGCCGAAGTTCCAGCATTCAGTGATGAAGCCAATCAATTTCTTAATGCGATAGCAGACAATTTTAGCGAAGAAGATGCCGCTCGTATTAAAGAAATTGAACGCACAACGAACCATGATGTTAAGGCTGTAGAGTATTTCTTAAAAGAAAAAGTAGCGGGTGTTCCTGAGCTGCACGCCGTTAATGAATTCATTCACTTTGCTTGTACTTCAGAAGACATCAACAACACATCTCACGCGCTAATGCTCAAAGAAGCGCGCGATACCGTGCTTCTTCCTGAAATGCGCAACATTATTGATGCGATTCGTCACTTAGCAGAAGAGTATCGCGATATTCCGTTATTGTCTCGTACCCACGGACAGCCAGCATCACCAAGTACTATGGGTAAAGAGATGGCTAACGTAGCGTACCGTATGGAACGCCAATATAAGCAGATTGCCAATATCGAGATTCTCGCAAAAGTAAACGGCGCAGTAGGTAACTACAACGCTCACCTTTCAGCCTATCCAGAACTCGACTGGCATACCTTTAGCGAAGAGTTTATCACTGAATCGCTAGGTGTGGCGTGGAACCCTTATACCACACAAATTGAGCCACATGATTACATCGCAGAGCTATTTGATGCCGTTGCCCGCTTCAATACTATTCTGATCGACTTCGATCGTGACATTTGGGGCTATATCGCTTTGGGCCACTTCAGACAAAGAACCATTGCGGGTGAAATTGGTTCATCGACAATGCCACATAAAGTCAACCCGATCGATTTTGAAAACTCAGAAGGCAACCTAGGCCTTGCTAATGCCGTGTTCAATCACCTAGCACAAAAGCTGCCTATCTCTCGCTGGCAACGTGACTTAACAGATTCAACCGTGCTGCGTAACCTTGGTGTGGGTGTTGGTTATGCGATCATAGCCTACACTTCAACGCTAAAAGGGATCAGTAAACTGGAAGTGAACCGTGATGCGCTTCTTGCTGAGCTCGATAAAAACTGGGAAGTCCTTGCTGAACCAGTGCAAACGGTTATGCGCCGCTACGGCATCGAAAAACCGTACGAAAAATTGAAAGAACTCACGCGCGGTAAGCGAGTCGATGGTGAAGCAATGCGCCACTTTATTGATAGTCTTGCGCTACCTGAAGCTGAAAAAGCACGCTTGAAAGAGATGACACCAGCCAACTACATTGGCCAAGCAATTGAGTTAACCGACAAATTGTAATGCTCTTCAATCTAGCCGATTAATGACAAAGCCCACTTAGTGGGCTTTGTTTTTTAAGGTCGTATTTTATGTTATATCGTTTTTGATACCATAAAAAACGTTAGGCGTACTGCTGTTCAAACTCTTGCATAAAATCAACTAAGGCTTGAACGCCTTCCAGTGTCATCGCATTGTAAATCGAGGCTCGCATACCACCCGCGACTCGGTGACCTTGTAGCGAGACTAAACCACGCGCTTCAGCCAACTCTAAAAACGTACTATCCAACTCTGGTTTCACTAATTGGAAAGGCACATTCATCAGTGAACGGTTGTCTGGGTGAATGGTATTGCGATAGAAAAGTGACTCATCAATTGCGTTATAAAGCAGCGCTGCTTTCTCGCGGTTGATTTTCTCAATCGCCGCAACACCACCCTGCCCTTTTAGCCACTTGAATACGAGACCCGACAAATACCACGCAAATGTAGGTGGCGTGTTGAACATAGAATCTTGTTCAGCTTGCACTTTATAATTCAAGATAGTCGGCAGCACATCACTGGCTAAATCAAGCAAATCATCACGAACAATCGCAATACAGATCCCCGCTGGCCCAATGTTTTTCTGTGCTCCCGCATAAATGACTCCGTACTTTGAGACGTCTATTTGGCGCGACAAAATCGTAGATGACATATCAGCTACAATCGGTTTGTCTGTATCTGGCAAATCATTAATCTCAATACCATCTATCGTTTCATTCGGACAAAAATGCACGTAAGCCGACTCAGGATCGATTTTCCATTCGCTGGCTGGTAATACCGCTGTTTTGCCCTCTTTGGTCACTTTGGCGTTGAAAACATCGATTTCACAATATTTCTTCGCTTCTTTGACCGCACTTTCAGCCCAGTAACCCGCATCAATATAGGTCGCTTTAGTCGCATCGCCTAATAAGTTTAAAGGCACCGCCGCAAACTGAGCGCGCGCTCCACCCTGACAAAATAATACTTTGTAATTACTCGGGATATTAAGCAAATCTCGCAGATCTTGCTCCGCTTCTTGAGCAACGCGAATAAAAGGTTTACTGCGATGACTAATTTCCATAACGGACGTGCCAAGCTCGTTCCAGTTAATAAACTCGGCTTGCGCTTTTTCCATCACGGCTTTAGGTAAGGCTGCTGGGCCTGCGCTGAAATTATAGACTGGGCCCGCTTGATTTGATTCCATGAGTTCCTTGCTCCTGCTATCGACAATTAATGTGATTAATACCACTTTTTGATGTGGATAAAAAGCGAGAAAAGAGCTTCTATCGGCTCTTTTCTCTTACTGATTGCTAAAACTCGCGAAATCGTTTGCTTGAGCGCCGTTCGCTATCGCATCAATGCCGGAAGTAATAGTGTCAATAGCGGCATTTGATTGCCATTTTCAAATTCCAAGTTGCCCTGTTTCAGTTCAGCTTGGAGTCGATATCCTTGATCGGTTTGCTGCATAATTTCCATCACAACAAGCTCATCAATACCCTGCTGGATAAAAGGAAAATCTTCAACCAGCTGGTTAGAAATGAAGGTATCAATGTGGCCGGTTAAGGCTGGTAAAATGGTACTCGGATCTTGCACCACATTATTTGTCCCTTCAGGAACCGCTATCTTCCAGTTTGATTCAAACTCACCTTGGCCAACTTTTAGCGCCATTTTATTCATCGATAGATAAAAACCTTTCTCGAATAATGATTGCACATAAGGTAGTGCTTGCTGAATGTCCTCATCAGAAAGTTCTGGGCTGTTTTGGTAAAGCGTTGAGAGCTTCTCAAAAGCGTCACCATCTAAATCACCCAAGGTAAAATCAAGATTGAGGTCCTTCACCTCGCCTTCGCTATAAGTTAATTTATCCATCTCAATCAAGTGATTACTATCAAAACGAGAAGGCTCTCCTTTTAATACCGAATCAAAGGAATAACGCATGTTGTCCATACTCAGCGTATTTTCACCTAGGCCATCGACAAGATTAATTTTTGCTAACGCCAATGACTGTTGTCCTAGCCAGAAGCCTTTATCTTGTTTACCTATACCTTGACCAGTTAGCTGTGAAAGCATCATTTTTTCCCCACTGGTAAAATCCAACTCAACAGAAGGAACATTCAGTTGATAAGTGATTTCACCTAGTACAGAAATATCACCTTTCAATGTGGCGGGCGTTGTCGAGAACGTCATCTCGCCATCTTCACTTTGGTAGTGCCAACTGTCTAGCGCCACAGTATATTGAGTATTGCCATTCAACTGCGTGATACTGGTCATCGTCAATGGTAGATTTTCTTGATCAGCAATAACGGATGTTGCTGTTAAACTCAACAGGCCATGCTTAACCTCGCTATTGACTAAAACTTGGGTCGGTAAACCATCGGCAACAAACTGTTGTTTGAGCGTTTTATCTGCAATCTGATAGCGGGTTTGCACGGTTGATGAAAGGTAACCGCGCTTATAACTGACAATGTTCGCCTCGATTGAACCTGAAGAGATATTTGCAATACCGTTAGTGATCACCTTTTCACCGATTTGCCCGACAGCCAACGGCCAGCATGCCGCTAAGACGATAGCACCACCAACCGCACCAATAATTTTTAACTGTTTCATAGTGTTCCATTCCTGAATATTTTACCCAGTCTACCGTAAACAATTGAAAACCAAAACATGGAGTTAGGTCAGAGTATTGCTAAGATGTGATGAGAAATTCTAAAACCTAGCTCTCAAACCCACTGCGTAATACTTGCTACAGTAGTCAAAACAGCGATGACAGTAGAGGCTTGTGTGAACCATTACGCACTACTTTGTTTAGACAATAACCCAATCAGCACAGAACAGTTGCGAGCTGAGTTAGCTCCGTTCGCCGCTAAATTTGATCTTCATACAGCGGACACCATAGATGAAGCTGAGCAAGCCCTAGAATATTTGCACGAACGGCAACAAACGATTGCATTGGTCATTGCCAGTCACCATGAGCAGTTTGATGGTGCTGATTTTTTGACTCAGCTCGATAAATCAACCCACACGCGCTCAGCGCGGAAAGTGCTGATAAGCTGCGGACAAGATATTCAAGCCATTCTCACCGCCGTCAATGAGGGGCGATTAGATCACTGCCTCACTAAGCCACTACAAAATAACGTGCTCTATAAAACCGTCCAAAAAGAGCTCACGACCTACATCTTAGATCACGATAAAGACAACATTCTCAACTACAGCACCGTACTTGATCAACAGCGCATCTTACGAGCGCACATCGATAATAAAATGCGCAGTTATCGAGATGGTTTTATCTCCGATTACCACAAGCTTTCTGATACAGAACTGGCTGAGCAAGTAATTGGTGCTTTACACCAATTTTTTGAAAATGAAGATGAAACTCGCGCCTGCCGTACATACTCCACTAATCACTTTCTTACCAAAGAGGGAGAAGAGAACCGCTTTCTTTGGTTCATCACTGAAGGTGAAGTGGCCCTGTATAAAAAAGATGATTTAGGGCAACAAAGAGAAGTGGTTCGCCACAAAAAAGGCAACATTGTCGGTGGTATGTCTTTTGTGACTGGTGAGAAATCTTTTTCTACTGCCGTCACCCTGACTAAAACCGATGTGATTAAACTAGACCGAGATGTGTTTGCAAAAGTCATGCATTCGGATACTCGGCTATTGCCCTTATTTACTAACTTGCTGCTCCGCCATTTTAACCGCCGCTTACAACGCAGTATTAACACTAAATTACAACTACAAAAAACGCTCGAATCACTTGAGTCAGCTCATCAGCAATTAATCGAGCGGGAAAAAATGGC
Organism: Vibrio sp. V23_P3S9T160; assembly: GCF_963886625.1. NCBI lineage: Bacteria > Pseudomonadati > Pseudomonadota > Gammaproteobacteria > Vibrionales > Vibrionaceae > Vibrio > Vibrio sp. V23_P3S9T160. The sequence continues at coordinate 2,351 of NZ_CAWPDB010000002.1, read as the reverse complement.
CATGCTCGGTCAGCTTGTTGCAGGCGTCGCTCATGAACTAAACAATCCTGTCGCCGCAATTTTACGTGGAACCGAAACATTGTCAGACAAGATTGAGCACTTAGTCCAAGAGACTGAACATAAAAATCTGCAACATAAAGGCAGCCAACTATTAAGGAATGCACTTTCAGCCAAACCTACTTCTACATCAGAAGAGCGGGCACGCGCTAAAGCCATAGAAAATGAAATTCATCATCGTTTGATCGCGAAAAAATTGGTCAAACTCAATCTAGATGATGATCTTGCGCTCCGACAATCGGCTAAGCATGATCCTGAGAAAACGTTAGAAACACTGGAACAATTAGAAAACTATTTCCTAACTGGTAGTACACTTCGTTCTATCAATGTTTGTGCACAACGCATCGCCGATATGGTACGAAGCCTTAAAGGGTATGCTCGCCCTGATGATGAAGCGCTGCACAAGGTCAATATTCATGAAGGTATTGAAGACACTCTGGTTATTTTCGAAAATCGTCTTAAGCGCCACAAAGTTGAGAAAGAGTATGCCGACTTACCTTTGATTACCTGTCAGCCGATTGCATTACAACAAGTATGGACAAACCTCATTTCCAACGCTATTGATGCCTTCCCAGCCAATGGCGTACTGCACATTGCAACCACATTAGCAAAACAGGGTAATCAATCTTTTGTGACCATCAGTTTCACGGATAATGGTTGTGGGATCCCGTACGAGCAGAAAGAGCGTATCTTCACATTAAATTACACGACGAAAAAAGAAGGTAACTTTGGACTCGGTATTGGGCTTTCTGTCTGCCAACAAATAGTCCACCAGCATCAAGGTTGGATCGATGTTCAATCTGAACAGGATAAATACACGACAATGACGGTATGGCTGCCAGTTAGTCGATAACTTGTCGTGCTGATGATTAAGGAGAATATCATGAACAAATTTTTGATCTTATGCGTGGACGATGAACGTGAAGTATTGGACAGCGTCATACAAGACCTCGACGAATTTGAAGAGTTTTTTATCTTAGAAGCCGCAGAATCTGTTGCAGAGGCAAAAGAAGTGATTGCCGATCACCAAGCTCAAAATATCAAGCTGGCTTTAATTTTGTGCGATCACATTATGCCCGAACAAACAGGCATTAGTTTCTTAATTGAATTAAGCCGCAATGAAGAGACGCAACATACACGCAAAGTACTACTAACAGGCCAAGCAGGGCTAGAAGACACCGTAGAAGCGGTGAATCATGCCAGCCTACATTTTTATGTAGCCAAACCTTGGGATGGGAACAAACTTCGCGATGTTATCAAAGATCAATTAACACAATATATGATTGAAAACGAATCAGATTTAATGCCTTGGGCTAGAGTCTTGGATGCCGAGAAAATCTTCAATGCGATCGCACAAAACCGCATCAGTTTTGGTGAATAAAATATCCTAACGAAGAAATGGCACTCTCTTTGCTTATTTTTTGCGAAGACAACAAAAGAATGACACTTTTTAATGGCGACAATGTCAATCTATGCACTATGATGTCTAAATTCTTTAATGTCACCGCGGGTATTCCGCGACTGACCATGGAAATAAACTAAAAATATAGGTTTATAGTGACTATGCGTAAAACAATCATTGCAGCCGCTTTGCTGCTAGCCTCAGGCCAAACACTGGCAGAAATAGACCGAAATAGCCCATCCGTCATGAGCAATTTTAGTTATGACTATATCGAAGCTCGTATTGGAGCCAGTCCAGTCACCTTTGGTGCTGCGATGAGCAAATCAATTCACCCAAATGCACATGTTATTGGCCGTATAGACTCTGAGTTTGAAGGTGATTTTGACGCAGCCGCAGGTTTTGGCTTTCATGCTCCTATTAACAACTGGGCTGACTTCACGGGTGAAATGCTACTACGCGTCGTAGATACCCGCGATAATAAAAGCGCCGATACAGGAATGGAATTAAACCTTGGCGTACGTCAATGGCTTGGACCACAGTTGGAAGTTGGTGGCAAAGGTGGTTTTGTTTCTATCGATGACAATGATGACTGGATTGCGTCTATTTATGCCCGTTTTCATTCTACAGAACTTTTCTCTCTCGGTGCCGAGGCTCGCATTAATGATGCTTACGGCGATCAACTGATGTTTACGACTCGTTTTAAGTTCTAGCTGTAAGCTAAATACAGTAAAAATCCGCCTTCTTAGAAGGCGCCTTTGGTTTATAGCCCCCTATAAGGGGGCATCCCTGCGCTGCTAGTTTATCTTCAACTCTAACTGCGCCTCATATTCTTGATCTTTCTTGTCTTGGTGCCTTACGTAACGCCTGATGATTTCTTCATTCACACCAACTG
>NZ_CAWPDB010000001.1:0-11238 GCF_963886625.1 Vibrio sp. V23_P3S9T160 | reverse complement strand
GTGTAATACGTTGAATGGAGACTACTTGCCATACCAACTTAGCTTCAATGGAGCGTTAGCCCACATCATGCGCCTAATAGTGGGGCTTCCCTACTCGTCACCGGGAGCCATACCGAGGCAACTCCAAAACTTCTATGCAATGAGTGGGAGCTTAATACTTGAGCCAAGGCGAGAAAGAGCCTTCCCTAGAGTCGTGAAGAAAAAGCCAAGCCGATACCCTAGAAAATACAATGCCGCTCACCTTAAGTGAACGGCATTAGGTTGAGAACCCACTCTTTTTCGCCTGATTGCGGTTGAACGTCATTGGGTTCAAAGTCATCCACAGAAAAGAATAAGCAAGGGGATGCCAGTTTTGTCGCCGCTTCTGGATAACAGCTGATACTTTTGAAATATTTCGCTAATTTTTCGTTGGTTTCTAACCACATTTTAATTGCTGCGTGATAGTCGGTTAAATTCATACTCATCGAATGGCTACCCTTCCACGTAAATCCATTTCAAAGTGTTTAAGGAATATTTGAGGAAGTTGGACAAAGATATCGTCTTCAATCGCTTCCTGAACGGGCTCAATATTCACCATCACTTCACTAATATCCCAACGCTCTTTACCATTGCGAGTAAATACCGAGCGTGGGCCTTTGATTTTGGCCACAAAGCCTTTTTCGGCATGAACCGGTTTTAGCAATGGGGATGCTGGTATAAAGACCGCACCATTCGGTTTCTTTTTAGAGCCTTTGCGTCTTGAGCGCCCCTTCAAAGAACTGGCAGGTAAATCGTTGAGACCGAACCACAATTTAAGCTCGTCCAGCCCCTTACCCGATTGTTTCACTTTAAACTGCTTTAAACGCCGTCTAAGTTGCGCCGCGTTTCTCGCCTGCAAAGAGTCTTTAAGCATTTTTGTGCTTAACTTTCGAATCGTGACGGCCGTTCTTGATAAGGCTCGGTTGTAAGCCTTCAACATTTCTTTGTTGGTCGCCCCAACTAAAAGTTGGATGGCTTTAAGATCGTCAAGATCAATATCGAACATCAAGTTTTGATTGGGCTTCATTGTCGTCACCTTCTTGATCTACCGATAACGTCACTACGACTTCGCCATCTTTCGCATCGAGCGATTGATTCACTCGGTAGTATTCGACCGTGCCGTTATCAAAATCCAAACGAACCTTAACGCGACGAAGAAAAGGCGAACTGTCCGATTGTCTTAGGGATAACTTGGCATCATAAGAAACCACCTGACCACCGCTTTCTAGCCGAGCAACAATTGGTTCTGAATCAAAAATTGCTCGTACTGGGTCGCTGCCACCAACGGTGACATTCACGTTGCCAAACGTGGCCATGATGATGTTATCCAACTCAGAGATAGCATCATCAAAATTACTCATCGGCGTACAAACCTAAGTTCTCAGCAACAATGGATTTCGCTCGTTCGGCAGGCAGTTCGTATTCGGTTTCACCTTTCAGAACCTTGGTCTGTTTGTCGATTTTGATTTCGACATTGATGCATTTTTTAATCAGCACTTTGCGAGTTTTGACCGTGTCCACCGCAGGTTTAATCTTGGGTAGTTGGTCACTTGAATTTCCAGTGGCTATGCCACCATTCGTGTCACCAGTGCCATCAGTACCGCCAGTGCCATTGGATAGTGAACCATTATTACCACCTTCACCTTCTTCACCTTCTTCACCTTCTTCACCTTCTTCAGGCAGTAAAGACTCTAATCGCATAATTTCCTGAGCCAATATGTCATTCGTTGCCGACTGATCAACGGCTGAAAACTCAATACCAGCGTCTGTAAGTGCGGTTTCTAATGCCACGATTTGAGCAATTAATTCTGACTTGTTAGCCATTGTGTCTCTCCAAATAAAGATTGGGGCCATGGCCCCAATCGATCAATTACACTGAGCGATTACACTCGCGCATAACACGCATCATCGGCATCAAGCATGACAGGTACCGGAGCTGCCTGTGTTTGAAGCCATTCAACCGATGGGTTGTCTGTGTACCAGTTAGAAGGGTAACGTGTGGCTTCAACAAACCCGTTGGCGTTCGCTTTCGCATCTTGGATGCCACCGTAAGCCATGTAAATTTCCACATCCTTGCTTGTACAACGAACACCATTGGCATCGATGTACAATTTGTCATTGCCATCATCACCTTCAAATGCACCTTTGTAGACGTAATAGTCGACCGTACCAATGCGACCAACCCACTGGAATGCAGAGTTATTCAGAGGACCGATTTCAGCTTGAGCATTTGAACCACGGCGCGTATCAAGCACATCTTTCACGGATTCGAACTGACGGAAGGTTGACCAGGCATCTTTCCCCATTACAACCGCATCACAAACAACATTGCAGCGATCCATCCAGTTCTCTACATCGAGTAATGGTTGATTATCGGCTTTGTCTGCAGCTAATCGCGCTGACCACAAATCGGTACCTGACAGCGTCACGTTGTTTTCAGCGCTGCGGCCATAATCAACGTTGATGGGTTCAAACGATTCACCTTCTAAGGTTACCGCACCCGTTTTGAGTACTTCACAAAGCATCCACTCTTCACGGCGTTCAATCGCTTCATCTTGCTCAAGAAGCATATCAGCGCGGATAGCGTTAAGACGTTGGGCTGGTGATTGGGTGCCCATTAAGGCTTCACCGGGTTGACGCTTAATCAGACGATCAGGGGCTACTACATCGGTTGGTTTCACATAAGCAGGCTCGACCGATGTCATGGTGCCGCCTTTCGCCTTATTTGGCTTACCAGCGACCATCGGAGAGACCAATGGAGCCAGTTTTCGACCTTTCTTGATTTTATCGAACGCGATTGATTTGGTGTTAAAGGTCACAATGCCTTTTACAAACATGTTTTTCAGGGCTGGTTGATAACGTGGCGGCAATTGCTGACGCAATGTAAACAACACAGCGGTAGTAAGGGCACTTAAAGCCATACGAACTCCTAGAAATAGAAAAAGAGCCTTAATCGGCTCTCTTTAAAAACGAATGATGAATGAAGGATTAAATGTCTTGTGGTGACTGGACATTAATCGGAGTACCAACGAAAAGACCAGCCTTGAGAACGTCAGTCATCCCGTCAGGGTAAGCGACATAAGCCGGGTCAATACTGATGGCTTTGATTGCGCGGTGCTTTGTCGCGCCAGCGGTCGCATCAACCGCAAATGAAGAAAGATAGTGAGCAGTAGTGCCAGCTGCAGCAACCGCTTTAAAGGTGCCAGTTGCCGCATCAAGCACCAATGGCGTGTATTGTTGAACCACTTCACCTGCAGCAATCACAATATCAGCATGCTCGATGTCAGTATCACCACTGATGGCCTGACCGTAATTTAACTCTTCAATCATTATTTAGTACCTCGTGCCACTTGATAATCAGCCAAGATAGCCGCCGCTTGAGCTTCATCGGATGAAGGGTCAACTTCTTGATCTTCACCATCAGCTGATAGATTAGGATGTTGCTCTGTGCCCATGGCCTGAGCAAAAGCATCCGGTTGCGGTTGCGTTGGCTGTTCGGCCGACGCAGAGACAACCGGTGCATTCGCTAAAATACCTTTAGCGGCTTCTTCGCTCATGTCTGTATCAAACGCCAGATGATTAGCCAGTGCTTCACGACCTTTCGCTTCTTCGCAACTGGTGATTGCTTTGATGCGAGTTCGCTCAGCGGTTTTTGAGTCGGTTTGAGCGGCAGGAAGTTGCTGCTCTTCGACAGTCGCCGCGGCTGCTGGTGCTGGACTCGCGGCTGTAGATTGTTGTGTCATAGTGTTCCCCAGAGTGACAATAGACGTTGATTTTACGGACTCGATAAATTCATCGAGAATGGTAGTGCTACTCACGACTTCATCAGCAAAGCCAATATCCACTGCTTCTTGTCCGGTGTAACATTCGGCCTCGGTAGCAAGGACACCGTCCACCGACATCCCTGTACCGCGAGAAACAGCTTGAGCAAATTTGTTACGAGTAGAATCGCAATCGGCCTGCAATTTATCTTGCACAGCCTTGGGTAATTTTTCATAAGGGTTGCCATCAACCTTATGATCACCGGCATGGATTAATGTGACTTTAAAGCCGACATCATTCATCGCTTTAGACACATCTACATGGGCAATCACGACACCAACAGAGCCAAGGCCACCACTTTGCGTAATTAAGCGCCTTGTTCCCTGAGAGTGAAGCCACTCCCCAGCTGAATACGCCATATCATCAGCAATGGTCCATACGGGTTTGACCTTCCCGACCTCATGGATGAGATCGCCAGTATCAGGACATCCCATGGCACCACCGCCCCCCGTATGAAACTTCATCAGGATGCCTTTTACATCAGGGTCGTTGAGTGCGTATTTGAGCTTGTTGCGTAAAACGTCATAACCTGTGACATAGCGACCGCTCCAGCCAATGTTGTGCATTAAAGCGCCGTAGACCGTAATCACCGCTACATGACCTTGAATGCTGTAGGGTTTGATTTCAGCATTAGTCGTAATGCCGGTTCGTATCGCCAGCTGGTGAACGCTGATTTTCTCTTTGTTCGCCTGCTGGCTCAGACTCTCCAACGAAGCCAGTTGCCTCGGATCGATTAGGATTGGAGTCTGATTGAACTGACTAAGAACTGGATGGTTCATTGTTACTCCTTTGACCAGATTCACTTTGAGGATCGCTTTGTTCCGGAGCGAAAGACTCTGCCTGTATCCAACTCGGTTTTGGTAAGCCTTTCTCTCTGCGGATTTCCATCTCTCGAACTTGCTGTTCAAAGACTTCAACGTAATCCTCACCCATCTTGGCCAACTCTTTTTGATAGGTAGAAAGTCCAGATTCAATCAACAAAATGGACTCTTTCACTTCTTTAATGCCATCGATGGACATACGGCCAGAGCCTATCCAATCACAACGACAAATCGCTGAGCGTCGTTCCCAAAAGTTCACGTTACCAGGAAGCGTAATCCGGCCTTTGGCAACCGCTTCTTCTAACCACAGTGAGAAAATAGCGGTAGCAAAACGAGAGGCGATAAACTTCCTGTCACCCATGAAGTAACGCCAGCTTTCATTGAGCGCGGCTCTGGCACTGGAGTAATTTGAGTTTTGGAAGTTACGTGTTAACTGCTCGACCGAAACACCAATACCTGCAGCCATATACTGCAAAATGGACATTTCAAGCTGGCTGTAGCCGTTGTCTGCGTTACCAGGCTTCTGAAGATTCAGCTTTTCACCAGGCATTAAGTGAGAGACTTTCGCCCCATTCATACGAATGTTGGCACCTTTGTGATATTGGTTAATGGAAGCCAACCAACCCCACAATTGTTTCTGAGTATCTTCACCGCCCGTGATGAACTGGAATGCCTGCTCTGAATCAAGCTCAGATTCAATGGTCGCGGCATACATGGCATTTACGATGGCGTTCTGCAGCTTGGTTTGCTGCAATTTATCCAGCATGTGCATCTGACTCATGACTGACATCAGAGCGTTCGTGCCACGGGATTGACCATCGTCTCTTGCATCAAAAATATGAATAAACTTAGGTCTGCCCCACCATGTTTCCCTTTTAACGTAGCGAACGTTGCTTGCAACCATCCCACCAAAAGGCGTCAGGTAATTATAGTCTGCGACATAATAGCCAATGGCTGAACCATGGCGGTCATGCTTGATCCCCCCACGAACACGAGTGTCCGTTAACTCGATGTTTGTGCCACCTGGGTTACGTACTCGCTTAGGAGAAATCATTTTGATACAGCTCTGATAATCACTGTGTCGCCTGGTAATCCACTCAGCAGCAGCCATCACATCGCCATAATTGAAATGCTGAGTAACCGCAGCTCGAATAAGCATTGTGAAAGTACGCTTTCTTTCCGCATCGATAAAACAGCGGTCATCTTCTGCATATTCCAACCACGCAGATTCAACATCGTTTTTCAACGCAAGAAACTCATCTTCGCTCCAACCTAATCGCCGCCACATGGGTGACCAATTCAGCTTGAACATATGACCGACAATGTTGTCCAGGTGAAGACGTAATCCGCCTGCTTCATAACCCTGCATTTCACGAATAGGACGACCAGACGGATGTAGAATTCTCACTTCATTCGCCATTACATCACTCCTGCTGGGCCTCGGCGCCGACCAATACCTAGGCAGGCTTCTAGTCTCGAAATTTCTGAGCGCAAACTGTCTTTATCTGCGGCTGTATATTCAACTCTTCGTCCATCCTTCTGAACAACACGAGCAACCTTACCCATAACCAAGTTGTTATATGCGGCCTTCATTTGGGCTAATAATTCACTATCACTCAATGTCCAGCTCCTAGTTTTGCCAAATCAACAGAGCTTCTCGAAGGGCTGCTACTCGGTAGTTTTGGTGATTCATTCAAGTTAATTCCAAATCGACTCATGGATATTTTCAGAGCGGCCAACGCATAAACTAAGCAGTCTAGCGCTTCATTTCGCCTGCCTTCGTTATCCCAAAGTAAGGTTTTCTTGCCGCCACGAGAGCGCGTTTCAACCAAACGCTCAGACGTTAATTGCTGACACACGATTTCATCGCAAACGTCATCATTAAGAGGTAAATGCATCACCCCAGCGGTTTCTTCACCCTTGGGATCATTAGGCATGTTTAAGTAGATAAGGTCTTTGGCTGTATCAGTCCCCACTTCTGTCAGATACACACCGTTTTTATTGCGCTTTAGAGGAAAGTTAGCGATCGGTTTGCCATAAACACTCGCACCTTTGATTGGTATGACTCGGAATATCCCATGCTTTTTACTGCGTTTGTAAACAAGGTCTGGGTCAATACCACCGATATCCCAACACCAACGAATAACCTGCAGTTCTTCGCCTTTTCGATTCCGATAAGTCTTGTTGATCGCGGCATCGACAAGTTGAAGCGTTTCTTCTTTGTCGTAATCCCCCATACAAAGAGTGCGGCCAACCAGCCACTTTTCTTCATGGGCTCCCCATCCCCAAACGTAACACTCATATCGGTTTCGCTGGCTATCAATGCCTCCGGTTAAATACTTCACACCATCGGGCACTGGGAATTCATACTTTTCTCTTCGCTCTAGCAGCAGCTCATGATCAAGTTTTTCACCGTTGTTCTCTTCATAATCGAGGCCGAGAACGGTATTGATAAAGGAGCGTTCATCTGCCTTTTTCCCTTTCGCTCTCAACCATTCAGCAACCAGCTCTCCCCAACCATCTAGGTTAAGAGAGTAAAGCGCATTGATTTCGATACCGATGCTCTTGGGCGCGGGCACTTTAAAGTTGTCATGGTTGTAAAAATGGATGCCGTCTTTTGTCCAGGTAAGATCTTCCGCCATCCATCGACCTAACTCTTCCATCTTGGTTAAGTCAGAGTAGTGAAATGACTGTCCACAACCATCCAGATTGCAACACTTGTAATGTGCAGAACGTGCTTTCTTTTCAACGGTCGGCAGATTGTCATCCCACATCAAGCCGTAGTCTTTCAGATCTCCGTTAACATCGGAAAACTCAAGAACTTGTTCGACACCACAATGAGGACACGGCAGGTAAAACCTGAATGTTAAGTCACAATCTTCCAGAATGTTCTGAATATGACTGTTACCGGAAACGGTAGGCGTGGTACCAAATATGGCTTTGGGAAAGCTGGCACCTTTAATTCGCTGCAAAATCAGCTTTATTGGGTTGCCTTCCCCCTTACCTTTTTTACCGACTTCAAGTGGTAAAGCGTTGGCCTCATCGACAATGGCCACTTGCTTTGTTAAACGTCTGAAGTTACCCGGAGAAGTCGCACCGCGAAAATCCCAAGTCGAACCAATCATGGCCTTCTTGGATAGGTTGTTATTCTCGTTTTTGCTTGCGTAGTCTGGAAAGATGCGCTGAATAACTGGCATCTCAGCAATAACAGGGTCGATTTCATCAGCCACAAATGAATCTGATTCGTCATCGACGGGCTGGTAAAAAACACCACTTCGCTTTTTATGCTCAGCAAAGTAAAACAATGCTGCCACAACCATTTTGGTGTAACCAAGACGAGCACTTTTCTTGATAGCCATAAGGCGAATGGCGTCATTCGTCATCATGTTTAGTAACGCAACCTGTAATGGCTGAGTTACCCAAGCGCCTGCTATCTGAGAACTTGATTCCGGAAGTCTAAAATACTTATCTGCCCACTCAACCCCGGTTAACGGTATCGTCGCCTTCAATGGAGTCAAAGCTCGCGAGACCGCTCTCGATATCGCTGTCTTCGTAGATTGAGAGATCTGGTTTAATTTCTGCAAGCTCATTCAACAACATAGCCAATTCTCGCTTTAGTACGTCTAACTGCTCCGAAGTGATTTCTGGTGAAGCCATTTTTAGCTTTGGCAACCAAGAATCCACTCGCGTTCGTAAGCTGATAGCAACCTGAGAAATGGTGCTAACTATGATGTCGATAGGAGCATATTGTTTTTCAAGCACTAAACGTTTTGTTCGGTTTAAAAGAATGCGTTCTTCGCGCTCATCATTTTTCAATTGCTGTTCGCGTGATTTCTCATTCTCTTCATGAGGGGTTTCCGGTACATCTTCCTTCGGTAGAGCAGCAGATTTATATGCGATATAGGCCTGAATACAGAGCAAAGGATCGACACCATTTTTGCCTTTCGATTTTGGCAGTATTCCTTTGCTCTGTAAGGCTCGAACCTGTCTGTCACTGATCCCCAGAAGGTAAGCAATATGCACTTGGCCAAACGTGGTGTTCGGATTGAAAATTGAGTCTTTCATCGTCGTTTTAAACCGGAAACCGGAAACCTACTTTTTCATTTTTTTTCTAAAATGAGCGGCTTTCTGCGAGGTCATGGCCCCGTAAGGTTTTGAGTACCCCGGAAGGACCCATTATTTTGTGTCTGTGCTCTTAACCTTGTCGAAACTGCGCATCGCCGCGACACCAAGCATAGACATGAGAAGCCCAATAACATCACCAACACCTAGATCCGGAAATGTAGGCACGACCAATTCAGTCACGCCATTCCAATCATCGAGAATAGTGATTGCTTGATAGGTCCATATGTAGGTTTGAACGATAGCTTTGGGGATGTACATGAGAGCAAGACTAATAGCGCCCACCCAACCAATTGCGGGTCGCCATGAGGCTTGAAACCAGTTACTTGATTTAGCATCCTGCAGGTTGATATCAGCCTGCTTCAACATCAATTGAACATGCGCATTTAGCTTTTCCAAATCTCCCTTCTGATAGAGTTCTGCCAACTTACGCTGCTCTTCCGCTTGCTTTACTGGGTCCGGCCATATCTTATTGATAACAGAATTACCAAGCTCAAATGCTGCACTTAGAGGATCTAAAGCCATTGTTATTTCCTTCCATTATGTTCAATTGAGAAGTGGTTAGCATCATCGAACCGACCACCCCAAGAGCCGCCTAGTGACTCCCAGTACTCACCTAATGCGACATAAGCTGGGTGGTCACCGTTGATGATGTACTCACCCCTCACAAACAAATTAAGATCTATCGCCAAACGCTCTTTGTGATTGCTATTAGCTGAGCTGTACGATTTCTTTTCCCCCATTTGCCCATGAACTCTAGGATCACGATAGGCATCGCCAAATGTCAGTTCGTAGCCTTGCTCGTAAGCAAAAACAATCAAGTCGGCAGTCATACGAGTAAAAGCGCGTTGTTTATCACCAAGAGTCATCAGCCAATCACCTTCTCGTATTTCTTCTCTAGAATGGATAACGCTCTGCTACCCATAAACCCAGAGATACCAGCCATGAAACCGGCTAGAGGTGTTGGTGCTTCGATATACCAGCACAACAAACTGGTCAGCATCCCTGCAAAACCAGAAATGGACACCTGCATAATCAACTCTCGCCAAATGAAAGGTTTGTTCTCTTTCCTAATATGCTGTAGGTGCGCAACGACACCGCCCCAAATAGCGGCAACGCTAATTAGCAGGTAACCAATAAGGGTGTAGTTTTGTGGATCTTTTTCAGGCATGCGCATACCCCCCCCTTAGGAGTGTCCCGGTTAAATGTTGAATAGGAAGAAATTTAGGCACAAAAAAACCGCCATGAAGGCGGTTCTTTAAAATACTGTGTACTTATCCATACTGATAATGCATACACTAATCTGCACCGTTTTTATTTTCAAGCTCTTTTTTGAATAACTTTCGAGCAGCCTGATCATAACTGACTAACAGCGTTCGGATAGCTTCAACATGTTGATTCCAATCAGACCAATGGTTTTGGTAGTAACGAGATCGCTTCTTTTTAAACTCATCACTAAATTCGTTTTTAGCCAAACTATCAGCTTCAACCAGAATATGAATTAGGTAGGCTCTAGTGAAAGTTGGGGTATATTTTACTTCACCTTCTGAAAGTGTCGTTTGCGCTCCACCAGATTGCTCAAGGGCCAATCCACCAGCAATAACAGGAATTAGCGCTTTTACTTTGTCATGAGTTCGCTGCTGAATCATCGTGCCCTGCTCAGACGCACACACAACCCAGTCGTTCATAACACTTTCAAACAATCTAGTTTTGTTTTCGTTCGAGTTCCAAAGAGGCGAAGCGTACGCAAACATGCTCCAATCGGCTAGATGTGGAGCGGATTTAGACATACGCTCCACTGCAGCCAACACTTTAGCACCATCTAACTTAGCGCCGATTTCATAGTCAGCTGCACCAAAACCACCGCCACCAGCACCTTCATTGTACTTCGCACGAATACCTTCTGTTGCCATGCCAATAGCCGCAGGCATTTCCCAACGCTCAATGCTTGTTACTAATCCCATAACTAACCCTCTGGACAAACTTCCAATACCAAACGCACTGTATATAAAAACAGTATATTTGGTATTTTAAGATTATGTACAAGACAATACAAGTACTTAAAGATTCGAACTCAGTGGGACTAACCCCCAATGAACATATGGGTATACACTTAAGCAAGAATGTGAGTGGAGATGGTCAACTTCCATCTTTACCAATAAAAAACTAACAGCATATAAACTCACTTTTTCTTTCGTAGATTAGCAGAATGCTTAGCCTTTTCTATTTGGATTTGCTTATTTGACTTTTCTATAGATTCTGCGAGTTTTTCAAAAATCTGGTCTTTGCTAACAATTACTTTAGTAAAGAAGTTTAATTTAAATTTGGATAGTTCAATTTTTCCTCTTTTCAAAAAATACAGCTGATAACTAGTATTTATATAAAAGTAAAAAGAAACAAATAGGATGGTAATTTGAAACCAGATAGCTTGATAATTTTCATACTGTCCAGAGGA